>NZ_JBYMAP010000100.1:0-15024 GCF_057766305.1 Methylomonas sp. BG-2
AAATGCGCCGGTAACGGTCCGTACATGGCAAAATAATTCATCGCCAGTTCCGGGTTGTCGCGCAGCACCGCTTCAGAGCAAGTTACAACGCCACTTTGGGTTAAGCTTTTCAAAACCGCCGTCCAAACCGGTGGAATATCGCCGTCGCAGGCGTTTACTTCCTCCAGATCGTCCGCGTGGGCGAGCCACAATCCGTCGGCTTGTTGGCGAATTTGATCCAAGGCTTGGCGTTGCTCGCCCTGTAAAGCAATAGAGAGTAAGCCGTTGGGCATTTGGTCGAAGTCGATGATTTTAGCGGCGGTACCCACCGAATAAAAAATTGGCTCGTTTTGAGCGGGTGAATCGGCATTCCCAAGCACTTCCTGTTTTTCAAATCCCTCGCGTAGTAAGCATACGGTAAAACTCGATCCATTCCGTAGACAACTGGATATCATCTTGAGATAGCGCTGTTCGAATATTTGCAACTGTAACGTGCATTTTGGGAACAATGGCGTATTCAGGGGAAAGAGCGGGCGTTCAGTGAGTGGCAGTGCTTGCATGACATCAATCCCATTTGAGTTGTAATCGCTATTCGATTTATTGATTTGGCAAGAAAACAACAGCGAAAAAGATTTTAGCGATTTTGACAGGGGGCGTGGGCCGATCATCTGATCTCCTCCCAATCCCTGGCGTGTATTGCATCCGGGATTGCAAACCAGGCCAAGAGGGGGAAGATGTCGTCCGCCTAATTCGGCAATCCAGCATCGGTTTATGGCCCGTTTACGGATCTAAATAGAACGAGAACGGTCGGCGGCGTTGGATCGAAATCCGCCATCGCCAACAATCCGTGCCGATTCGAAATCTGGCCGGCCCGCCAACGCTGGGGCTGTTTATTTCAATCAACTCGGTTCACGGCGTTCCGGAACGCGGTAGCAGTATAGGCGGGTGGCGCGCGGGTCGGCAAGTTCGATGACGGATTCGGGCCGCCAATCGGGGATCGCGAACGACGAGGAAACGAACAGGCTGCCGGGACGCATTTCGGCCCGGACTTTATCGCCGATTTGCGCCATCACGGCCGGGGACAGGAAGGCAAAGCCCAAATCGTATCCAGCCAGCGACTGTTGCCAGAGGTTGAGACGCCGGACCGCGACATTGGCTTGACGCCGGCAGCGCCAGCGAGCCAGCAGCCAGGGCAGTGGCGCCCGCTCCCAGGCGACAATCCGCAGCTTGGGACATTGTCTTGCCAGCGGTAGCGCGACGCTGCCGATGCCGGCACCGATTTCGACGCAGGTTTTTGCCCGCTCTCGCTTGGCAATATCGGCCAACGCCAGGGCCACGGCCAGCGAGGACAAGAACAGCGGTACGTCGCCGCGAAACGTTCCCCAAAACACCAGCAGCATGACCAATAGTCCGGCCAGATACCAGACTGGCGGCAGTTGCCACGCCATCGCCCCCGCCAGCGCCGGCAGGAACACCAAATGGATGGGCAGCCACCAGTACGGTTGACCAAGCAGACGGGAACATAACGCGGCGGCGCTAGCCTGTATCACTAACAGGGCGCCGGGGGGTTGGGGCCAATATCGATTCAGCTCGACCACCAAGACCAGCGCGACGGCTTGACTGGCCAGGGCTTTGAGCCATTGCATCGGCTACCCCGCCCAACCGGATTTCACTCAGGCACCCCGCCCGTGCATGGCGTTTTGCCGCCACAAGGCATCGCCCTCGGCGCGAACCCTCATTCCAGACAAACGCGGCGTGTCATGACCGTCACCGACGAGGGCGATTGGCAAAACGCGAAGAACGAACGTCAAATGGCTCTCGATTGCGGCTAAAGCCGGTGCCGCGCCCATGTTTTTCATGATCCGGGGCGAAAATCCGTTTCCGACCTCAGGAGGTGGGCCCGATCTTGGTGTTCTGCTGTATCGTCGGCGAAACGTTGGGCAAGGCCGGAGTTTCCTCTGCGCCGTCGTGCAACACCTGATTTTCGGTCTTTTTGTTCATGACGATGATCGATATGCGCCGGTTCATCGGATCGGTCGGGTCCTGCACGTTGTAGGAAATACTGGATGCCAGCCCCACCACCCGCAAGACCTTGTCCTCGCCAAGACCGCCCTGGGTCAGCTCCCGGCGCGCCACGTTGGCCCGGTCGCTGGACAGCTCCCAGTTGGAATAGCCGCTACGGTTGCTGGGAAACGGCAGGGCGTCGGTGTGACCGTTGATGGTCACCTTATTCGGCAATTCGTTGATCACCGGCGCCAATTCGCGCAGGATGGCCTGAGCATAGGTCTCAATCCCGGAGCTGGCCAATTTGAACATCGGCCGGTTCTGGGCATCGATAATCTGGATTTTCAAACCTTCCGGCGTCGTTTCCAGTTTAATTTGGTCCTTGTATTCGGCCAATTTGGCGTTGGCGTCCAGCATGGATTCGATTTTTTCCTGTAACTTTTCCAGCTTTTGCTTTTCCTGCTCCTCGGCCAGTTTTTCGATGTCCTCCGGCGTGGGCGGTGCCGGCGGTGGCGGTTTGTCCTCGCCCATGTGAACCTGACCGACATCCTTGGAAGCCAAATCCGAACCGCCGGCTTTGATAATATTGGCACGATCGCCGACCCCGGAACCGCTCATCGCCACGCCGAACGGATTTTGGAAATATTCGGAAATTCCTTTCTTGGTGGCTTCGTCGGTGGAGCCGAGCAACCACATCAACAAGAAAAACGCCATCATCGCCGTCACGAAGTCGGCATAGGCAATTTTCCAGGCGCCGCCGTGGTGGCCGCCGTGGCCGCCCTTTTTGACTTTCTTGATGATTATCGGTTGTTCGGCCATCGTGAATTACCCTTTACTTGCCGCCTTTCAGCGCGGCTTCGAGTTCGGCAAAATCGGGACGGGAATGATGCGGAATCGTGGTGCGCATGAATTCGACGGTCATCGCCGGCGAGGTACCTTTCGCGCAATTCAGCAAGCCTTTTTGCGTGCATTTGTAAGCGTTGCTCTCTTCTTCCAGGCGGGCTTCCATCACCGACGCCACCGGGCCGATAAAGCCGTAGGACACCAAAATACCGAGGAAGGTACCGACCAAGGCCGCCGCGATCAATTTACCCAGTTCGGCCGGCGGAATACCGACCGACTCCATCGTATGCACCACCCCCATTACCGCCGCGACGATACCGAAGGCCGGCATGCCGTCGCCGACCTTTTGCACGGCCTTGATCGGTTCGTTGCCTTCGGCGTGGTGGACTTCGATCTCGGCATCCATAATGTCCTCGAGCTGATTGACGTCGACGCCGGTCAAGATCAAGCGCAATTTGTCGCAGATGAATTCCATCAAATGGTGGTCGTGGACAATTTTTTCGCCGAAGATCGAACTGCCTTCCGGATCGTCCACCACTTTTTCCAGCGACAGCAAGCCTTCCTTACGGGCCTTCTGGCTCAGCGCGTTAAAGCTCATCAACAGCTCCATGTAATATTCCTTGGTATAGGTGCTGCCCTTCAACGTAGCGGTACCGCCGGCCATCGCCGCCTTGCTGACCGTCAGCGAGTTGCTGGCCAGGAAGGCGCCGAACGCCGAACCGACGATGATCAACACCTCGACCGGCTGCCACAGCACCCCGAGATGTCCGCCGGCCATCAGGAAACCACCCAGTACGCAGCCCAGGATGATGACATAACCAATGATTACGAACATTGTTGCCCCTAAAAGTTAACTAGAACATTCAAGCGATGGATTTTGCCGGCCAGGCGGCGGCCGATCAAGCCGGCGCCCCGCTAAACCGATGGCGCCGGCGCCGGTTCGGCCGGTTTCAACACCAATTTGCTCAGGGCCGGCAACACCACGAAGGTGCAGGTCATGATCCAAAAGATGCCGATCGTGATGACCAAGCCCATGCTGGCGATGCCTTGATGCGGCGAAAACGCCAAGCCGATGAAGCTGGAAATCGTCGTCAACGCGCCGTAGAACATGCCGCGCGCGGTGCTCGACTGGTAAATGTTTTGCTCCTCGGACAAGGAGTGATGCAGCTTCTCGACCATGTGTATCCCGTTATCGACACCCAAGCCCATTAATAAAGGCAACGCAATGATATTGGCGAAGTTGATCGGCGTGCCGGTAAATACCGTGGTCGCCATCGTGAACAAACCGGCCAAAACCAGCGGCGCCATCACCAACAGCGTGTCGACGATGCTGCGCCGGATAAACAATAGCAGCAACGCGATCGCGGTCAATGCGATGATGATAGCTTCCTGGAACGAAGCGATGACGGCCTTCATCGACTCCCAATACATCACCGGCAAATCGGTGGCATCGGGGGCGACGGCCTGCACGTCGGTGATAAAGGTTTGCAGGGCATCGAGATCGTTCAAATCCTCCTTCGGAAAAATCTGAATCCGGTACAGCCCATCCTTGCTCAGCCAGCGTTCGCCGATTTCCGGCGGAATGCCGTCCATCGTCACCGGCTCGGCGTGAAAGCCGGTCAGCAACTGGTTCATCACGGTCGGCAAGGTGCCGAGTAGCGAAGTCTGAATTTTTTCGATAAACACGCCGCGATCCGGCTGCAAGCGGGCATCCAGTTCGACCAACACGTCTTGCAACTCGCTTTTGAAGGTTTTTAGCGACTGGATTTCGGCGGGCTTGGTCTTTTTCGGCAAATTGGCGTCGATCGCCGCAATCATCCGCTTGATGGCCGGCAGCGGATCGGAGCCGACTTTCAATTGCGGGAAGGATTGGCTTTGCGGACCCAGGGTCAACATCATGTCGTCGATGATCGCCAATTTGTCTTCCTGGTCCTCCGGCACGAAATCGAACAGGCTGACGGTCTTGTCGACGGTTTTCAGCGCGGTCAACTTCTTTTGCATGTCGCGGGCCTCGGCCTCGTTCTTGGCCAGCACGGTCAGCGTCATCGGCGAGGTATCGCGCTCCTTCATCAAATCCTTGAAGGCGATGACCGATTCGGTATTCGGGTCGCGCAGATTCAGCGGATTGAAATCGGTCTGCACCTGGAAGACGAAATAAATCGCGGCCGCCGCCAGGACCAGCGTCGCGACTGCAATCGGCTTGGCGTAATGCAGCGTGAAGGTGGCCAAGCTGGCGGACAACTTAGAGGCGCCCGGTTGTTCGCCGTGCAGGTCGTGGAACGGCGGCGCCGGGATCACTTTCAACAGTACCGGCAATACCGTCAGCGTCACGAATAAACAAATGAACAAGCTGGTGCCGGCCAGCAGACCCAATTCCGAGATACCTTGGTAGTCGGTCGGAATGAAGGCGTACAAACCGATCGAGGTGGTGCCGGCGCAGAGCATCAGCGACGGACTGGTCGCCAGCAGCGCCGAACGAATCGCCTGAGTCTTGTCCTTGCCGTGCAAGTCCAGATTGTCGCGGTAGCGTAGGCAGAAATGAATCGCGTATTCGACGCCCAAGCCGATGTTCGATACCGCGAAGGCCACCGAAATCAGGTTCAGTTGCTTGACCGCGACCGACGCGAACAATCCGCAAAACACCATGCCCAACGCCAGCGTCGCCAGCGTCGCCAACATCAACAGCCAGGAGCGATAAGCCACCAGCAAGATACCGCACACCAACACCACCGAGAAAATACTGGCGGTAAAAGTGCCTTCGCTCATGCCGGCCATTTCGTCGTGTTCCAGGCCGACTTCGCCGGTAATCCAGACTTTAACCTTGGGCAGATTGGGGTCTTGTATCTTGTCGACGGCTTGGCGTATGGTGTTGATGGCCGGCTCGACCGGCAGGATCTGGCTGAAATCGAATTTGGGCGTGACGAAGATGAAGGCCTTGTCCGACTGCTCTTCGCTGATATTATTTTCGGCGATCAATTTTTGCCAGGACAGTAGGTCGGTTTCGCCGTTCAGCGTCTTGTGCAAGGAGTTGCTGACCTTATCGATCAACGAAATCAGGTCAATGGGCACTTCCTCGGTCTTGGTTTCGGCATTCAGCGCGTCCTCGAAAATCGAGAAAAACCCGGTCAGGCTGGGATCGGCGGAAATACGGCCGATGAAGGGCTGGGCCTGAGCCAAGGTGACAGAAAAATCCTGCAGCTTGTCGGTATCCAGATAGAGCAAGCCGTTGCGTTGGAAAAACGCGTTTTCGTCGGGCCGGTAAACCTTGGTGAAATGCTCGGTATCCGACCGCAGTTGGCGTGCCAGGCGCGCGGCGGCGGCCTTGGTCAATTCCGGGCTGGAAGACTCGACCACCAGCAACATCGTATGAATTTCCTGGCCGAAGGCCTTCTCGAAATTGCGGCGATTTTGTTGAAACCGCGACTCCGGCGCGATCAGCTCGGCGGTATCGGTGTTCACGCTCAAATGCGTGCTGGTGTAGTCGATCGCGCAATAGGCCAACAACACCGCCACCGTCAACAGCAGCCCCGGCGAATACATCAGCCAATTTCCCCAGCGAAACACCGCGCTGCGCAAACCTTGTTCCCAATTCATGTTCAAGCGCTCACCACGGTTTCGATCAGGTACAGGGTATAACCGACGTAAACGGCCAGCAACAGGCCGCCCTCGACCCGGTTGATGCGGCCGGTGCCGCGTTTGCCGGCGTAGCCGAGCGCGAACAGCGACGCGGTCAGCAGCGCCATGATGGGCCAGTCGCGATTGACGATTTCGACCGGAATCGCCATCGGATGAATCGCGCCGGCCAAGCCGACGACCGCCAGCGTGTTGAACAGGTTGGAGCCGATGATGTTACCAACCGCCAAGTCGTGCTCGCCCTTGCGGGCCGCGACGATAGACGAGGCCAGCTCCGGCAGCGAGGTGCCGACCGCGACGATGGTCAGGCCGATGATCAAATCGCTGACGCCCAAATCGTGGGCGATAGACACCGCGCCCCACACCAACAAGCGCGAACTGATCACCAACAACACCAAACCGCTGACCAGCCAAATCATGGCTTGGGCAAAAGACATCCGGTGTTCGTCCAGTTCATCTTCGATTTCGCTTTCCAACACATCGGTCTGCCGGGATTGGTCCTTGGCGCTTTGCAGCACCATCCAACCCATCACCGCCGCGAAAACCGTCAATTCCAGCAAGGCGTCGTTGCGGGACAAATCGCCGTCGTAAAGCTGCCCGAACGCAAACAGGGTCACGCCGAACAAAATCGGCAATTCCTTCTTGATGATTTGCGACTGGACCACGATGGGACTGATCAGCGCGGTGACGCCCAGAATCAACGCGATGTTGGTAATGTTGGAACCGTAGGCGTTACCCAGCGCGATACCGGGATTGCCTTGCAAGGCCGACAAGGCCGACACGCTCAGTTCCGGCGCAGAGGTGCCGAAGCCGATCACGACCATGCCGATCAGCAATGGCGACATTCCCCAAAACCTCGCCAGCGCCGCCGCGCCTTCCACGAACAAATCGGCGCTCCAGACCAATACGATCAGCCCGATGACTATCATCAACAACGGCAAAGCCATAAACTACCCTTATAAAGCAAGCGTTAAAACGAAGAATTCGACCGATCAATCGACGGTCCAGTTGACCCAGCCGCCGTAGGCGGTGGCGATGACGACGATACCGAACACGATCCGGTACCAGGCGAAAATGATGAAATCGTGGTGGCTGATGTAGCGCAGCAAGCCCTTCACGGCCAGCAGGGCACTGAAAAACGCCGCGATCATGCCGACCCCGATCAAGGCCACGTCACCGTCGGTTTTCAGCAAGTCGCGAAATTTGTAGAGTTTGTAGGCGCTGGCCGCGGTCAAGGTCGGAATGGCCAGAAAAAACGAAAATTCGGTCGCGGCCTTGCGCGACAAACCGAATAACAATCCGCCGATGATGGTCGCGCCGGACCGGGAAGTGCCTGGGATCAGCGCGAAGGCTTGGGCCAAGCCCAACTTCAACGCATCCAGCGGACTGAGTTCGTCGACGCTTTCGATCCTGACCCGGTGTTCACGCTTCTCGGCCCAAATGATCACCAGGGCGCCAACGATAAAGGCCAGCGCCACCGGCACCGGCCGGAACAACACCGCCTCGATCTGCTTGCCGAACAACAAGCCCAGCACCGCCAGCGGCAGGAAGGCGATCGCCAGGTTCAGCACGAATTTTTGCGAAGCCCGCTCGGTCGCTAGACCTCCGAACACCGAAACAATCTTGGCCCGATACTCCCAGCAAATCGCCAGGATCGCACCCACCTGAATCACGATCGTAAACAATTTGGCCTTGTCGTCGTTAAAATCCAGCAGGTCGCCCGCTAAAATCAAATGGCCGGTGCTGGAAATCGGTAGAAATTCGGTCAATCCTTCGACGACGCCGAGAATCAGGGATTTGATGAGTAAGGTAATGTCCATGGTTTAATCAGGCTCCGCGCCTTGTCGGCGCCAGAAAGGCTATCAGCATGTGGAAGGGATGTATCGAAAGACGACAAACGACTTTAAAAAAGCCATGCAAAGGCGGCGGGATTATAGTCGAAAACGCCGGGGCGAGTCAGCAAGGCTGCTCCGGCCCGACCGACCGGCGCGGGCCGGCTCGGCGCGCCTCACGACGCTTCGCCGACATCCGCGCCGGCTTTGCAGCTTATCCGCCGATCCGCCAGCATGCGGCGTCGGCCCTCGCTCCAGGCAATACATGAACACTACCCGCGAATTTCCGCCGTTGATCGCCGCGTTGCTGAATCCGGCGATGTACCCGCATCCGGTCAAGCGGGTTGACATCCTGGAAACCCATATCTCCTGGGTCGTGCTGGCCGGGCGCTACGCCTATAAGATCAAGAAGCCGGTGGATTTCGGTTTCTTGAATTTCACCGACTTGGCGCAACGCGAATATTTCTGCCGGGAAGAACTACGCCTGAACCGGCGTCTGGCAAAGTCGCTTTACTTGGACGTGGTGGCGTTGGGCGGTACGCCGCAACGCCCCGGTTTCGGCCTCGGCCCGACCCTGGAGTTCGCGGTAAAGATGCGCCGCTTCGACGCCGGCAGACTGCTGGACCAATTGCTGAGCCAAAACCGGCTTACGCCAGCGCATATCGATCAACTAGCCGACACGATCGCCCAATTCCACGCCAGCCTGCCGCCCGCGCCGGCGGCGTCCGAATTCGGCACGGCGGACGCCGTCGCCGGACCGGCCCGGCAAAATTTCCAACAGTTGGCCGAAACGGCGGCGGGCCGCGAATTCGCCGGTCTGACCGAACTGGCGGCCGCCAGCGCGGCCGAATTCGCCGCCGACGCCGATCTGTGGCCGCGCCGCCGCCAAGCCGGCCGGATTCGCGAATGCCACGGCGACCTACATCTGGGCAATATTGTCTTGCTGCGCGGCCAGCCGGTCGCCTTCGACGGTATCGAATTCGCCCCCGAACTGCGTTGGATCGACACGATCAACGACAGCGCATTTTTGATCATGGACTTGCTGCATCGCGGCCGCGCCGATCTGGCGTACCGGTTTCTGAACCGCTACCTGGAAACCGGCGGCGATTACGCCGGCCTGGCGGTGTTGCGTTTCTATTTGGGCTACCGGGCCGCGGTGCGGGCCAAAATCGCCGCGTTTCGCGCCGAACCAAGCGGCGACCCCGCTCACCGAGCCGAATGCCATGCCTACCTGGAATTGGCCGGCGCCAGTCTGCGGCGGCGGCGGCCGGCTCTGTTGATCACGCATGGCCTGCCGGGCTGCGGTAAAACCGCGATTTCGCAGCTGTTGCTGGAACGTTTCGGTCTGATTCGGCTACGTTCCGACGTCGAGCGCAAGCGCCTGTTCGGCTTAAGCCCCACCCAAGCCAGCGGCTCCGGCCTTGACGCCGGCCTGTACGCGGCGGACGCCGGCCGGCAAACTTACGCCAAACTCGCCGAGACGGCCGGCGCGTTGCTGCGGCTGGGCTATCCGGTCATCGTCGACGCCGCGTTTTTGAAACAGGAGCAACGCCGCGCGTTTCGCGATCTGGCCGCCGAACTCGGCGCCGCCTTCGTGATTGCCGCGGTAGCCGCGGAACCCGGCCGGTTGCGCGCCCGCATCGAGCGGCGTCTGGCAACCGGCGGCGATGCCTCCGAAGCCGATCCGACGGTGCTGGCCCATCTCAACGCCACCGCCGAGGCCCTGACCGACGCCGAACTGGAATACACGCTGGTCTGCCGCAACGACACCGATCCACCGCGACTTCCCGAAGCCGTATCCGTCAGCCTGAACCCCTTACTAAACCCGGAGGCGACCCAGCCATGAAAGCGATGATTTTCGACCGTCCCGGCCTGCCGCTCAGGGCCGCCGAGCTGGACATTCCCCAATGCGGAGCTGAACAGGTGTTGTTGAAAGTCAGCGCCTGCGGCGTCTGCCGCACCGATCTGCATATCGTAGACGGCGAACTGACCGAGCCGAAACCGGCCTTGATCCCCGGCCACGAGATCGTCGGCCGCGTCGTCGCCAAGGGCGCCAACGTCGAACGTTTCGCGCTCGGCCAGCGCCTGGGCGTGCCGTGGCTGGGTCAAACCTGCGGCCGCTGCCGCTATTGTCTGAGCGGCCGGGAGAATCTATGCGACCAGGCGCGTTTCACCGGCTACACGCTGGACGGCGGTTACGCGCAATACGCGGTGGCCGACCAGAATTATTGTTTCGCGCTACCCGAGGACTACAGTGACGTCGAAGTCGCGCCGTTGCTGTGCGCCGGCTTGATCGGCCACCGGGCGCTGGTCGCGGCCGGCGACGCCGACCCTGTCGGTATTTACGGCTTCGGGGCCGCCGCCCATATCATCAGCCAAGTGATGGTCTGGCAGGGCCGCACCTTATTCGCATTCACCAAGCCCGGCGACGACGAAGGCCAGCGTTTTGCCCGGCAACTGGGCGCGGCCTGGGCCGGCGACTCCCATAGCGCGCCGCCGCGAGCCATGGACGCGGCAATCCTGTTCGCGCCGGTCGGCGCGTTGTTGCCCCAGGCCTTGCGGCATACCGGCAAGGGCGGCCGAGTGGTTTGCGCGGGCATCCATATGAGCGAGATCCCGGCCTTTCCGTATTCAATCCTGTGGGGCGAACGCAGCATTCAGTCGATCGCCAATCTGACCCGCCGGGACGGCGAGGCCTTTTTCGACATCGTGCCGCGCGCCGGCGTGCGCACCAGCGTGGAAACCTTTGCGCTCGGCGACGCCAACCAAGCGTTGGCCAGCCTGAGAGCCGGACGTATTCAAGGCGCGGCGGTATTGACGATGCCGGATTGAACCGTTTGCGCCAATCGCGGCCTACAAACCCGCTATTCCCGAACTCGCCGAAATTTTCGCCGGGTGCTTGGCTAAGCGCAATTTCCGGGTAAATTAGCAGCCGGATAACCGCATTTCCTAGCAAGGGCCAACTTTGCTAAAATCACGCTCCCGCCTTCACGATAATAACTATTACTATTCAAGAGCCATGAACAAAAAGAAAATCATCATTTTCGCCGCCTGCCTCGCGGGCCTGTTGGCGATCCAAATCAAATTCTTCCTGCCCTTTATTTACGATATCGCCGCATCCGACCTGTTCTTGGTCGAAAGCAAGGACGCCGCGAGTCCAATGCCGGTCAACAACGATATGACCGCCGTGGCCTTCGCGCAATGCAACAACCACATCAAGGCCGATGCGGACGAAGATCAGAATTTTAATTTTGCCGGCCAGCCCACCAATGTCTGGAGCTTGGGCAATTACGAATACATCGTCAACGCCGATGTCGAGATCAGCGGCAAGGACACCGCTCCGGTACTGCGCCACTATGCCTGCCGTATTCAATACACCAAGGGCGATGATACTTCCGGCGCGGCCGACATCGAAAACTGGTCGTTGGACGGCATCAGCGGCTTGACCGACTAAGACACCGCTCCAATTCCAATCCCCCCTTTAACCGTTTGCCCGACAATCAACAACGGGCGAACGGTTGTTCAAGCACCCGCCGTTACGACGCAGGTCGTTGGCTCGGTCACCGACGGACCGGAATCGAACTAGTCTCGATCGCGGCTGAAGCCGCTCCATTCACCTTGGTCATTCTCCTGGGCGAAAGCGCCATCGATGACCGCTTGCCCGTCTCCCGAGATGCCGGTCCGCGGGCTAGGCCCAAGCATGCTCTAGCGATAGCGCGCGGCCAGGAGAAAACGTTGGACTAAGCCAGACGACCGACCGTTTGCTTCGACCAAGGGCGGAAAAAACCGCCGTGCCGACGAATTTCGACATCAACCGGAAAGCGGAAACCAACATCGGCCGGGCCACGCGGCTGAGACGAGCAAAAATGCCATGACAGCGGGAGCCACGTCGTCGGCGAAGGCAAGAACGGGCCGCCAATAACCGCCCGGCCGAATCCGTAAGACTCGGCCAAGCAGCCAGGACCCGCTAGAAGTTGATCGTGATGGTACCGCGGACCATGCGTGGCTCGACCGGATGTTTCAGAATACCGGTACCGGCATTGTCGTAGGGATAGTTGTAATCGTAGGCGTAGGCAATGTCGTTGCTTTGGGATCCGAGCAAATTGAACACGTCGATTTCCAACTTATATTGCTTGCGCTTAATACCGGCGCCGAGATTGACGATGTTGGTATCGCCGGCCCAATAAGTGCCGGATTCGTCCAGCGGCACATGGCCGAAGTGGCGAAAGCGTAGCGTACCGAACAAGCCGGTGTTGCCGGTCGGATCTTCGACGGTGATGCCGGTGCTAATTACCCGGCCGACCGAGTTAGGGATGAAGTTGTCGGTCGCGCCGTCCGGCCTCTCGGCGAAACGCGCCGTGGTCAGCGCGTAATCGGCGTCCAGCGTCAGCCAATCGGTCGGCTTGTAATAGTTGGTCCACTCGATACCGTAGCGATGCGATTTGCCGTTGACCTCGGTGGTGCCTTCGTCGCCGACGAACACTAGTTCCTGGCTGGATTCCAGCCACCACAACGCGAAGGTGCTGTTCAATCCCGGAATAAAATTGCTGCGGATGCCGGCCTCACCGCCACGCGACCAGGCCGCCGGCGTGATCCGCGCCGAGGAACCGGATAGCAAGGTACCGCTGGTCGGCTCGTAATTGATTGTTGTGCCCCTGGCGTCGTTGGAATGGTAGCCGTAACCGATATTGAAGAAATACTCGGTGTTGTACCAGGGACCGATCACCAAGCTGAGTTTCGGGCTGATCATGGCCTTGCCGCGGCTGCCGGAGTTGGCGGCGACCACGCTGGCGGAACCGCTGCCGGTATCCAGCACCTCGACGTCGTTATTGATGAAATCGCCGCGCAGACCGGCAATCGTCCGCACTTTATCGTGCCAATGGGTCGTGTTCTTGAAATAGGTGCCTATCGTGGTTACGCCGACATTGCTTTTGCTGACCGTATTGACGATTTGGCGCGCTTCGGTTTCGTACAAGCCCAAGCCCATGATCTGGTCGTTACGGAATTGCAAGCCGACGCTGCTATCCATATCGAAGCCGAACAATTTGTGGTAGCGAGTATGTTCGAAATGGCCGCCGGTCTGCACCCGCCGCTCGGTTTGCAGGATCTGGTCGCCGCCGGGGCCGCGAGTGAAGCCGCTGAAGTTGGAATACAAATTCAAGTCGGTGTACAGCACGTACAGATTGGCATCGTTTTTCCAGTCACTGCCCTGGTTCCAGAAGCTGCTGGAAAAACTGTAACGATTGCTCTCGCCGCCGTCGGTCGGGTCCATACTGCCGTAAAGCCCCAAACCACCAGTATCGACGGCTGCCTGCGGGATCTGGTTGGTCGCGGTCCAGCTGTTCGAATACGCCTTGGCGTTCAAGGCCAATCCCCAATCGTCGCCGCCCAACGAATAGCGCAGTTGGCCGTTGAATTTTTTGGAATCTTCCGGCACCTGCCAGACGCCGTTATACAGGTTGAACTCGCCGGCGTACAACAAGTCGCCGTCGCCCAGCTTCATCGAGTCAGCGACCAAGGTCCGGTAGTAATCGTATTCCCCGGCGGTAAACTTAAGAATGCCTTGGGACAATTTATCCATCGTGTACATTTTGGCGTAACCGGCCGCCGAAAAGTCGCCGACTTCCGCGTAGTAAGGCCCTTTGCCGTACTCGACCTTCTTGACCAGCTCGGGAATGATGCTGTTGATGTCCATATAGCCCTGGCCGTGGGCATGGGTGGTCATGTTCATCGGAATGCCGTCGACATAAGTCGTGAAGTCGGTACCGTGATCCAAATTGAATCCGCGCAGAAAGTACTGGTTAGCCTTGCCGGAGCCGCTGTGCTGGGTAGCCACCGCGCCCGGTATCACCTCGACCAATTCGCCGTTGCGGGATAGCGGGCGATGCTCGAATTGCTTTTGGCTGACCTCGCCTTGCGAGGCCGATCCGGCGATGCCGATCAAATCCTTGGCCCGGCCCGGTTCTTCGACTTCGACCGCTTCCATCTCTTCAACCTTCTCCTGTTTGGCTTTGGCCTTGGCTTTGCGCTTGACGGGTTCGGCGCGCGCCGGCACGGCCTCGACGGCCGGCTCGGTTTGCACGGCCTGCTCCGGCTCCGCCGCGACGCCGAACTCGGCAAGGCCCAATCCTAAAATCAACTCCAGGCCGATGGCCAAACGGGTTTTTCCAAATCTGCTGTGGTAGAACATCATGTCAGCTCCGTGCATATTGCCGAGAATGGGGATTTGACGCCGGCCAATCCTGACCGGCGCGGTGGGCGGCGCTTGGCGCCATTGAGTACCAATGCTTCATCGTCTTCCTCAAGTGTCGAAAATGTCGTTATTTTTATGGTTTTGGTGTTGACCGTGGCCGGAACCGGCCAGAGTTTGGCTAGCGCGCCCGGCGGCTTTTCGGAATTGGGCCGGAGCTAACGCAACTTGGATATCGCTGGCGCGGCGCACTTGGAGACTACGACGAGCCGGGTCCGGCACGGTCGCGAAGCGCAACGGCGGGAAAGGCTGGAGATCGACAAGGCGATGCCGGCTATAGCGAATTGTTTTGAAGGTAACGCCGCCGGATGCGGCAGCTGTTGCGCGAAGACGCTGGTCTTCGGCGGAAAAAATCGGGAGGGTTTCTAGCGGATCGAAATCGAAGCGAGCGGAAACGGCGGCTAGCGCCGGCGGCGAGGTCAGACCCACGCCGTTACTCAACAACGATTTGCCGGGCGTGTGGTTAATACTCGGGAAAAAATG
>NZ_JBYMAP010000101.1:0-15011 GCF_057766305.1 Methylomonas sp. BG-2
GATTTTTACCTTTGCCGCCTATAACCTGACGCGCATGGGTACCATTTTCGGCTGGCGATACAGTACCGCCTAGGCGGTGGTGCGCCTGAAATCCGCCAAAAGGCGGAATTTAACGCCCTTCGGGGCGAATATAACCGGCTAAAACCGGTTTTTGAGGCCATATCAGGCTTCCAGCGCACCCAAAGCTTCGAAAATGAGCATCGAAACCGAAGGTATGCGGGCAATTTTCAACAGCCTGCTAAAGGTGTCGGCCGCGACCTTGGATCGTTTGCTCAAACCCTTGCGCATCGGACATCCCAAAGGCTTGTCCGGCACCCAACCCGGTTCGCTATTGAAAACCCAGATTCCCATCCGTACCCATTATTGGGACGAAACTCAGCCCGGTTTCGTCGAGGCCGATACGGTGGCCCACTGCGGCCATTCGCTGGCCGGCGATTTCGTCTGGAGTCTGACCATGACCGACATCGTCACCGGCTGGACAATGCCGAGCCACCTGGAACAAAGGCTTGCAAGGCGTTCTGGAACAGATTCAGGCCATTGAGGGCTTATGGCCGTTCCCGTTGAAAGACTTCGATTGCGACAATGGTTCTGAATTTCTGAATCATCACCTGGTTCGCTATTTCACCGATCATCCGCAAAAACCGGCCTTCATCCGCTCCAGACCTTACAAGAAAAACGACAACGTGCACGTCGAGCAAAAAAACTGGACCCACGCCCGGCAGTTATTCGGCTACGATCGGCTGGACAACGCCGCGCTGGTGCTGCTAATGAACGGGGTATACAGCACGCTATGGTGCCCCTTACAGAATCACTTTTGCCCCAGCCTGAAACTCAAGCAAAAACACCGAGATGGCGCCAAAATCAGCAAAAAATACCATGCGCCACAAACCCCTTACCGACGAGTACTCGATCATCCTGATATTCCAAAGGGCACCAAACAGGCTCTATGCGAACAACACGCCAAGCTCAATCCATTTGCTCTTAAAGCCACCATTGAGCAACAATTGAAACTGATCTTTTCACACATCCAGGTTACCTCTAATGTGCGACAACGACTCTGAGCCTTCGGTTACCTTTTTCTTGAGGCATTACGCCACCCTGACCAAGAGCTAACCGGGGCCGCCACGCCAGATCCACACAATACGCCCCTGTCGAACTCCACACCCGCCAAGGGCGCTGGATATGCGTCGAGAAATACTCTGGTGCCAAACCACTAATTTCCGCCGTGACCATTGAGCTCGGAAAGCTTATCGCTCAATACCCGTAACCTAACTCCTGAATATTTTTCAATTCGCCGTTTTCGAACTCCAGAAGTTGCTGAAATTTTCTGCGCCCGAAATTGTAGGTCCATTCCTCGATAACGACTTCTTCGAATTGGTCGATTTCCAACGCGCCGTAAGGATGGCGCAACCGCGTACCGCGCACGGCAGTGCGCTCTTCGACACCATCCGGCTCACCGCACTTTGCCAAAACATCGGTTTTGTGATCACCCACTCGAACCAATTTATGCCCACAACGCATGGCCAGTACCTCGCCGGGAACGACCAGCCCCATCGACAATATCCCAAGCAACACAAAGGCGCGCATCAGCGGACTCACGGGGCTACCGGATAACTTTGGACGTAGTTCGTCCCCTTGCTACAGACGCTTCGACTGGTCGGCGACTCGCAGGAAATATCGGAAAACTCCGCTTTCAATTCCCCAGGCTTGTCCGGTACGAAATAGAAGCGAAAATTTGGATCGGCGCTGATGGCGATGTCGATCTTAGCATTCAATACCGGCTTGTCGTTGAAGCTGACCTTCAACTGATCGACAAACTGCGATTTACGGATGTAGCGAGTTACCTGATCCATTTGCATGCCGGTAAGATTCGGATGGCTGATCATCAATTGCGTCAAAGTCGGTTGACCGGTTTGCACGCCTTCGTCCAATCGAAATTTAACCTTGCCAATCCGCTTTAGCGCTTCGTCCAGATCGGCGCCAACGGGTGCCGAACAGCCACCGCTGGCCTTGACGAATTTTTTAGTCATCGTCAATTTACCATCGCTGGTCTGCGCGATTGCGCGAATGTTGCTGTAGGTATTGACCCTAACCCGCATCGCCAAATCGGCTTTACCGCTTTCCGGGAAGAACTCGAATTCGCCGACGAATGGAAACGGATTCTTGTCGACGAACAACCAAATTTTCTTAATATATTTATCTTTGTTTTGAGGAATCTTACTCGTCACTTTCAAAGGCACGATCGCCGGGTCCTCGGCACGATACGGCGCCTCCAGATCGATAACGGCCGGACTTTCTTCAACACTCTTGCCAGCGAAAAACTGGTCTTTTATTACCGTGTTCCAGGTCACGTCGTCGCCTTCCGCATAGGCGCCAACCGAAGACACCAACATAGCCAACGCGGCGGCTATTCGAGATACGTTACGCATGAATTTAATCTCCCAATATAATCAGTCTTCCCATTCCAGCTCGGCGAAAGCGATGGTGACGTTTTTTCGATGAAACTGTTCAAACAATTGCCAACGGCCTTCCGCGGCCAATCCGGCCGAAGCCACGGCCTGTTCCAGTGTTTTGCCCTGCTTGATCATGGTTCTAAGCTCAGCGGAAAGATCGGCCAGATACTGTTTTTCCGGCTGCATCGCCGCCGGCCAATCCTTGACCAGACGGCCATGCCCGGGAATTACCAAGTGATAGCTGCGATGTTCCAATCGATCCAATTCGGCTAGCCAACCCTTGATGCTACCGTCGATAACTGGAATGTGCTCCTGAAACAACAAATCGGCCAACCACATCGTGTTGGTGGTTTTATCGTACACGCTGAGATCGTTGTCGGTATGCGCCGTGGGATGAGCCGTCAACACAATTTCGCGATTCCCGAGATTCAAGGTCATCGTATCCTTGACCTGTAAGTCAGGCGGGATGATGTTGTCTTGATTGACATGGATGTCCAGCGCTTCTTCGGCCCGGCTCAAATAGTGGTCGCCGCGTGTGGCCATGGCCCGCGCCAATTTATGATGGCCGACGAACCTTACACCCGGTTCGTCCTTGAAGGCACGGTTGCCGTAGATGTGGTCGGGATGAACATGGGTGTTGATCACATAGCAAATCGGCTTATCGGTGATTTGTTTGACAGAACCGCGCAAGGCAATTCCCTGCCGAGGGCTACCACCACTATCGATCACCGCCACGCATTTGTCGCCGACGATAAACCCGATGTTGGCAATCTCGCCGTGATTGGATCGATCCGGCCAGTGGTGTGTCGACAAGTGCAAATAGACCCCCGGGGCGACTTCACTGACCGACAACGGCGTTGCAGCCCAGGCACACACACTTGTCAGCCAGCCGAAAATCCACAAAATCGTCCTCATCACTCGCCCTGTCCCGCTATTTGTTTGAAAAACTCCGCCTCGGAAATAATATCCCGGTTGCTTTCGACCCGATCCAAATACACTAACCCCAATAAATGATCGAATTCGTGCTGAAACACTCTGGCGGGAAAGTCACGCAATTCCAGGCGTTGAGGGGCGCCGTTGGCGTCGCAATACCGCGTATCGATAGCCAGATGACGCGGCACCAACGCGCGAATACCCGGCACGCTCAAACAACCCTCCCAATCCTTATGCAACTCGCCTTCCAGCACGTCGAACCGCGGATTAACCATCACCAGCGGCGCTATTTCCGGTGCCAGCGGATAACGCGGCGTTGGCCGAGAAGCAATAATCAGTATCTGCAGCGACACCCCCAATTGCGGCGCGGCGATACCCACCCCGCCTTCGGCGACCATTGCCGACTGCATTTCCACTAACAGTTCGCGGAACTCGCTACTGGAAAAATCGTCAACAGGCTGCGCTTGCCGTCGCAGTACATCGGAACCCAACAATTGAATTTGCGAAATTGGTTTCATGTCCGAACGTAATATCCGATAGTTAGTTTAACCCGTTCGGCGCGCAGTATAACGCCGCCGAGGCCCCTCAACCCGTCTTTACTTTGCCGGGCATTTTTGTGATATTACTAAAAAGCTTGCGCCAACGATGCGGGTTTTGACTTAACAACCGCTTAATATGTATCGATTTCTTCCAGGAGACTATATGAAAAAAAACCATAAATTCCCGTTTGCTGTCGCCATCGGCGCATCCCTGTTGCCAACCTTGGGCATGACTGTGGCGCAAGCCGAGAGCAATCCCTTCGCGTTGACCGATCTGGGCTCCGGATACATGTTGACCGCCGAAGCCAAGCCCGACGCGGCGGACAAAATGAAGGACGGTGCCTGCGGTGAAGGCAAATGCGGCGCCGCCATGATGAAGAAGACCCCAGACAAAGCCGCTACCGAAGGCAAATGCGCCGGCAACAAACCAGCGACTTCCGGGGACAAAGCCGCCGACGGCAAAAAAATGGAAGGCAATTGCGGCGCAAACATGAAATAACGCCGCTTCGGGCGCCCGCCTAAGTGCGCGGGCGCTAACCGCCGTCTTTCGCCAGTTGTTGCAAAAAATATTTCCCTAACTTCTGGGAGTAAGACTTTTCGGCGGGCTCAGTCTCCTCCAAAAACGCCGCGAACGCTTCCACGGACTTTCCAAGTTTCGATTGTGCTTAACACGAAATATTGGGAAACAAACGTCCTCCCAAACGTTTTTTTAGCAAATTCCTCAAACAGCAAAGCTTTCGCCGCAACCGCAAGTGGCCTTGACGTTGGGGTTCAGAAACTTGAAAGCTTCGTTAAAGCCTTCGCGAACGTAATCCAGAACAATGCCATCCAACTTGTCCAAATCAGCGCGCTTAACCAACACGTTGACACCGAACTGATCGAAAACCAACTCGTCAGCCTCGGCTTGATCGGCATAGTCCAATACATAGGCATAGCCCGAGCACCCCGAAGCCTTCACACCCAACCGCAAACCTAATCCCGAACCGCGCTTATCCAGCTGTTTGCGAATCTGTTTAGCGGCGTTTTCCGTGACTTGAATAGTCATATTTGATACTCCCGATTCAATGCGAGCGCCGACTTTAAGCCGGCAATAAATTCATCGATTTGCGCTTCGTTGTTGTCTTTTCCCAGACTAACCCGAATCGCCGATTTGGCATACAGCGGTTCGATAGCCATCGCCGTCAGCACCGGACTGATCGCCTCGGAACCGGCCGAACAGGCCGATCCGCTCGACACCGCGATATTGAGTTTGTCCAATTGCATCAGTAACATTTCACCATTGACACCGGCGATGCCGAACTGAACAGTGTTGGCCAGCCGGTCCGAATTTTCGGCAAATATTTTGAGACCCGGCACCGCTAATAATTCGGCCTCCAGACGCCGCCTGAGCTCCCGAACCTGCGAGACACGCTGATCCAGTTCATTTTTCGCCAGTTCGGCGGCTTTCCCGAAGCCGACGATTGCGGCAACATTCTCGGTGCCGGCTCGTCGACCGGCCTCCTGATCGCCACCTCGTTGCCAAGCGCGAAACCGGAAATCATCGGCAACCACCAAGGCGCCACACCCTTTGGGTCCGTATATCTTGTGACTGGACAAACTCATTAGCTTCACGCCCAATTGGCGAAATGATACCGGCATCTTGCCGAGGGCCTGAACGGCGTCTGTATGAACCGAAACACCTCGCTCCGCCAATAGGCCGGCCATCTTTCCCACTGGCTGGATCGCGCCGGTTTCGTTGTTGGCCAGCATCAGCGACGCCAAGTCGCCAGATTGCCAAGTCATCATCGGTATCGCATCGACCCTCACGGTGCCGCTGGCGCTGACCGGAAAGACTTGTACATCGCGAAACAAGCGCCGGTGATAATCGGCGTTTTCAAAGATCGACGGGTGTTCGATTGCGGAGATCGTCAAGCCGCGCTCCCAAGCATTCGCCAGCGCCAACGCGTTGGCCTCGGTGCCGCCGCTGGTAAAAACAATCTGGTCCGGTTCGGCATCCACCAAGACCGCGACTTGATTTCTCGCGGCGTCGATCGCGCTTCGCGCCATGCGTCCAAGCTTGTAAAGACTGGACGGATTCCCGTACATCGCGTGCAGGTAAGGCTGCATCGCTTCAGCCACTCGTTCGTCGCAACGCGTGGTCGCGTTGTGATCGAAATAAATCATTAAGCGCTGAGTTTTTCCTTAATCGGGTGCACATCAATGACGTGCTCAACCTGCCGGGCTTGGCGTTTTGCGACTTCACCAACCAGGTCGCGCTCCAACAATTGGCCAAGACTGATTTCCTTCAGATATTCGCGAATCTGCTCGCTGAGCCCCATCCACAAATCATGGGTCAGACAAGGCTGATCATTATGACAATTCGCTTTGCCGCCGCACTTCGTGGAATCGACCGGCTCGTCAACCGCCTCAATGATGTCCGCGATGTTGATTTCGCGAGCGTTGCGACTCAAGGTATAACCGCCGCCAGGGCCACGCACGCCTTTAACCATTCCGGCCTTGCGCAAGCGCGCGAACAATTGTTCCAGATAGGAAAGCGAGATGGTTTGGCGAGTGGCGATATCGGTCAACGTCACCGGGTTGGACTGGCTGTGATATGCCAAATCCAGCATCGCCGTCACTGCATAACGTCCTTTAGTAGTAAGCCGCATGGTAAACCCCTTACATATTAAGATTATTGTAACCGCGACTATAAATAAACCCAGTAAAACGGTCAAGTATTCTGCATAAGAATGCTTTTTTAGCACTCGAAGCACCAAAATACAGTGCGTCTTCAAAGTGGCTTGCTAACCGACACTTGGTAACTGAAAGGCATAATCTCGTTGTCGTCGGGCAACCACGAGAGAACTTTGGCCGTCAGGTTGATGATTACGACGAAAAACGGAATCACCAGAATCAGCGGCATTAAAAGACTTTTCCTCGAAACCCAATCCCAGGCAATTTTGCTAATCGCGATGTTTGCCAGCAAACCGGCGGTCTCCATTGGCCTGCCGACCGCTAAGCACTCTTCAACCACCAATCCATAACGTTGAACAAGATTGCCAATACCGTGTCGGCTGAGCCGGGTAAAATCGCGCGGTTCGTCGTGCAGCGGGTATAGAAAAGGCATTTGTAACAGTAACTGACCACCGGGCTTTAAAATCCTGGCGATTTCCTCTATCGCATTATCGACGGAAGCCAAATGCTCCAGAACATCCAGTAACAACACGACATCGACACTATTCGTCGCGATCGGCAACCGGCCGGCGTCGCCGTAAACATTCGGTTTCGTCCCGTACCAACCCGTCGCGGTTTCAGGATAATCGAGCCCAACGTAGCGGCAATTCGCCGGCAAAAATTGCTTGGGCCAACCATCGGCGCAACCGATATCCAGAACAATACCCTCGAAACCGCGCAACCATTCGATTAAAGTACGATTGCGACCGCGAATTAACCATTGTGGATGCAATGGCGTGTTTAACAGGGGGTTCAGTACTTTCTTAATGTGCCGCAGCGTCATTGAGACAAGCCTGCAACACGGAAACAACAATGTCTCACTGCTGATCCTTGATTTCGCAACCCTGTATATCCGAGGCGGCCTGCTCTCGGCATTCGACACCGGAGGCGCGCAAGCGCTCGCGCATTTCTTCCACCTGCTTGTCCAATTGGTGAATGTGGTCCAGCATCAGATTGATGGCGTTTGCTATCGGGTCCGGCATGTCGCCGGTCGCACCATAAGCATCGAAACCCATTTTTTGGGCCATCGCATCGCGATTAGCTCGCTGCTTGGACTTGGCATCGATCAAATGCGCCGGTATCCCAACCACGGTAACTCCGGCGGGAACCGACTTAACAACCACCGAATTCGATCCCACCCTGGCCCCTTCGCCAATCTCGATCGGCCCCAATACCTTGGCCCCGGCACCGATGACTACGCCATTACCCAGGGTTGGGTGGCGCTTGCCCTTATTCCAACTGGTACCGCCCAGGGTCACGCCGTGATACAAGGTGCAATCGTCGCCTATCACGGCGGTTTCGCCGATCACCACGCCCATGCCGTGATCGATAAAAAAACGCCGGCCAATTTGGGCTCCCGGATGAATTTCGATGCCAGTCAACCAACGCGCCAAAAAGGATAAGTATCTGGCCCACCAGCGAAAGCCGCGCGACCACAACCAATGCGCGCAACGATGGATCAACACCGCATGGAAACCGGGATAAGTCGTAACCACTTCGAAAACCGACTGCGCGGCCGGATCGCGGGCGAATACGCAGTGTATGTCTTCTTTGAATCTGGCTAGCATCGCGGGCTCACTTGGCATTATGGTTTTGCGAGAAGCGCAAGATGCCTCTCAAAATATCCAACTCCTTGGTGTCGAGCTGGGCACGATTGAACAGGCGTCGCAAACGGCGCATGATGGATCGCGAGCGTTCGGGATGCAGGAATCCAATGTCCGCCATCGTCTGCAACAGATGCTCGTAAAACCCTTCCATTTGCTCGGCGCTGGCCAGCGGCTCCTCGCCTTGGTCGCCAATTCCGCTCCGGTGCTGGCGGCCACCAGCAACATATAACTCGTAGCAAACCACTTGCACGGCGGCTGCCAGATTCAACGAGCTGTAGTCCGGATTGCACGGAATCCGCAGCAAGTAATGGCAAAGATCCAGCTCCTGATTCGTCAGACCGGAGTTTTCCCGGCCGAACACCAGCGCGACATTTTGATCGGCCGCCGCCGCTCCACCCCAACGTTCGGCCATTTCCCTGGCGGAGACCATCGGCCAACTAATTGTTCTATCGCGCGCGCTGGCCCCCAACACCAATTGGCAGTCGGCAATCGCCTCGCCCAAGCCGGTGTAGATTTCGGCCCGCCGGAGCACATCGTCGGCACCCGACGCCCGAGCCGTGGCATCCGAATGGGGAAAATACTTGGGGGCCACCAATCGCAATTCAAACATTCCCATGTTTTTCATTGCTCGAGCCACCGCGCCAATATTGCCGGGATGCGAGGTTTCCACCAACACGACCTTAAAATTCGACAACAACCCCATCCCCCGGCCGGCTAAAAAACCGGCGATTCTAACAAAACATTTGTTATTCTATCGCGGTTTTCCAACTGCTCATTACCAATCCGTTCCCATGCATCCGATGCTTAACATAGCCGTCCGCGCCGCGCGGAGTGCCGGCGATTTGATCCAACGCTCGTCGCAAAACATCGAGAAACTCGCCGTCAACCAAAAAAGCCGCAACGACTACGCTTCGGAAGTCGACCGAGCCGCCGAACAAGAGATCATCAAGATCATACGGGCGGCCTTTCCGGATCACGCCATCCTGGCCGAGGAAAGCGGCGAACACAAGGGTAACGATTACGTCTGGGTCATTGATCCGCTGGACGGCACCACCAATTATTTGCACGGCTTTCCGCAGTACGCGGTCTCCATCGCATTAAAAAACAAGAACAAGCTGGAACTGGGCGTGATTTACGATCCGGTACGGGACGAGTTGTTTACCGCCGAACGCGGCGGCGGCGCGATGTTGAACAGCCGGCGCATTCGCGTCACCAAACAGAACTCGATGCGCGGCGCGTTGATCGGCACCGGTTTTCCGTTCAAAACCATGGAAAACATCGAACCCTATCTCGGCATGTTTCGCGCCATCTGCGCCGATTCGGCCGGTATCCGCCGCGCCGGGGCAGCCGCGCTCGACATGGCTTACGTGGCCTGCGGCCGGCTGGATGCGTACTGGGAAATCGGCGTCAAGGAATGGGACATCGCGGCCGGCGTGCTGCTAGTTCAGGAGGCCGGCGGCGTCGCGACCGACTTTTCATTTAATGACAAATACTTACAATCCGGAAACATCATCACCGGCAATCCGAAAATGCATCAGTTGATGTACGCCGCGATAGAACCGCACGTGCCGCCGCATTTGAAATAGTACGAACTTCGGCAATTCACCTAGAATTGTTATCCCAAACTCTTTTTCTTATACTAACCGGCTAACATTCCTATACCAGAGGCCATCATGGAAAAACCTTTTATCCTGCACATGCTGACCACAGCCAAAAATTTGAGCCCGTTCGACGTCAATATGGCGATGGATGCCGGCTGGATTTCAGCAGTGCCTTATATCAATGTCGAACCGAGCGAAGTTAGAGGATTGGTTCAAGACGCGATATTTTCCCGCAGCCCTAAAGGCTTGTTGCGTACCGCGATTTTCATCGGCGGACGTGAAACCAAACAAGCAATGGATATGCTGAAAAGCGCGAAAAATTCCATGGTGCCGCCGTTCGAAGTCTCGGTATTCGCCGACCCTAGCGGCGCGTTTACCACCGCCGCCGGCATGGTCGCCGCCGTCGAAAAAGAGCTAGCCGACAAATTCGATACCACGCTCGAAGGTAAAAACGTGCTGGCCTTAGGCGGCACCGGTCCGGTAGGCCAAGCCGCCGCGGTGATTTCCGCTCAAGCCGGCGCCAAGGTCCGCATCATAGGCCGTCAATTGGACCGGGCCGAACGCACCGCCGAACTGTGCAGCGAAGAGTTCGGCGACGGCAAGATCACAATCGCGGCCGGCGCCGACGCCGATAAGGCCGAATACATGAAAACCGCCGATGTCGTTTTTGCCACCGGCGCGGCCGGCATCGAACTGCTCAGCGCGGACTTGATTGCGAAGGCCCCGCAGCTGAAGGTCGCGGCCGACGTGAACGCTGTTCCCCCGGCCGGTATCGCCGGCGTCGACGCTTTCGATAACGGCAAGCCGCTTGCCGGCTCGATCAGCGGCGCGGTCGGTATCGGCGCGCTGGCGATCGGCAACATCAAATATCAAGCCCAAAGCCGGCTGTTGAAACGCATGCTGGAAAGCGATCAAGCACTTTTCCTGCATTTCGAACACGCGTTTGATGTCGCGCGCGAGTTCATTAAATCGACAAACTAACCGCGTTGGTCACCACGTCCGCCTATCACCAAGGGTAAGGTAAAAATGCCGAAACGCAGCATACTTCACATGTTCGACCCGATGCCAAACAATAGCCCGTTTGACATCAACATGGCACTCGATGCGGGTTTTGATGTGCTAATGCCCTACGCCAACGTCAAACTGGAAAGCATTCACAACTTGACGCAGGATGTGATCTTTTCCAGAGGCCCTTCCGGCGTCAAGAAAACCGCGATTTTCATCGGCGGCCGCGACATGGGCATGGCGATCGACATGCTTCAAGCCTGCAAACCGGCCATGGTGCCGCCGTTTCAGGTGTCGGTGTTCGCAGACCCTAGCGGCGCCTGCACCACGGCGGCGGCGCTAGTAGCCTGTGTCGAAAAGGCCTTAAAAAGTCAACACGGCAAGGAATTGAAAGACTGCAAAGCCCTGGTTTTCGGTGGCACGGGCCCGGTCGGCATTGCCACCGGCGTGCTGGCCTCGACCCACGGCGCCGAGACCCTGCTGGTTGACCATCTCTCGCTCGATAGCGCGAAGGACGCGACCAAGCAATACAATCGGCGCTTTGGCGCGAAAATGGATGGCGCGGTGGCACGTAACGACGAAGAAAAATCGGCGCTCATCGAAAATGCCGATATTGTCTTTTGTACGGCCAAGGCCGGAATTCGCGTGGTCAGCGCCAATGTGCTGGCCAACGCCAAGCAGCTGAAAGTCGCCGGCGACGTGAACGCGGTCCCACCGTCGGGCATCGAAGGCGTTGCCCCCAACGATACCGCCGTACCGCTTTCCGCCGCCGAACAATCCCCTGGAGCGATTGGCGTCGGCGCGCTCGCGATCGGTAACATCAAATATCAGTTGCAAAGAGAGCTATTGAAACTGCTTCTGGAATCTGAACAACCGATCTTTCTGGACTTCAGAGATGCGTTCGACAAAGCTCGCAGCTTGGTCTGAAACTGACTCTCGTTAACCTTGGCTATTAAACGCCGTCCAAATAATCATATTTGACGGCGAGTCTGGTCAACTCAACATCGTTCTTGATGCCCAATTTACCGTACAAACGGTAGCGGTAAGTATTGATTGTCTTGTCGTTGATTTTCAACAACGCCGACATTTCCTGAATACTTTTTCCGCTCAGTATCAGGCGAGCCACCTCGGCTTCCCGAGAAGACAATTGCAAAAACGGCGACGGGTTCGCGCCTGGCAGTAACTGAAACGCCAAGTTGCTGGCGACATCCTGGCACAAGTAGCGATTGCCCGAAGCCACGGCCTTAATCGCAGCTACCATTTCGGCTGTCGACGAGCCTTTCGAGACAAACCCGACCACCCCCAATTTCAACAATTGCTGCGGAATCGGGCCATCGTTATGCACCGATACGCCAATAATCTTGATTTGCGGATTGGCGGCTAAAATGCGCCGACAAGCTTCCACACCACCGATCCCCGGCATATTGATATCCATCAGAATCACGTCGGGTGGATCCGTCTCCACCACTTTCAACGCCTGCTCGCCACAGTTACAAACCGCTACAACCGCAATATCCGTTTCCGCGGACAGCAACGCCTGAATACCACTCCTGACCAATTCATGATCATCAACCAGCAAGACCTTAATCATTTTTCCCTTTCGTTCCCGATTAGATTTTTTATTCTTTCAAGTTTCCCAAATTTCGGCGATCGCGGCAATGCCAAAACCCCAACTGATACCGCGAAATCGGCGAACCTTGTCGTCGTTCGCCAAATTAAACGTTAAAATAAACGATTTGTTAATCACTCCCAAGGCCGCCATGCGTACCAGCCAATTTCCTCTCAGCACCGTTAAAGAAACACCGGCCGACGCCGAAATTGCCAGCCACAAACTCATGATCCGGGCAGGATTGATTCGTAAATTGGCCGCGGGCATTTATACCTGGCTACCGCTCGGCTTGCGAATTTTACGCAAGGTTGAACAAATTACCCGCGAGGAGATGAATAAATCCGGCGCATTGGAAGTGTTAATGCCGGCATTGCAACCGGCGGAACTGTGGCAGGAAACCGGCCGCTGGGAAAAATACGGGCCGGAGCTGGCGCGGATGAAAGACCGCCACGACCGCGATTTCTGCCTGGGGCCGACCCACGAGGAAATCATCACCGACCTGGCCCGCCACGAGTTGAAAAGCTACAAGCAATTGCCGGTTACCTATTATCAAATCCAAACCAAATTCCGCGACGAAATCCGTCCGCGTTTCGGCGTGATGCGTTCCCGCGAATTCGTCATGAAGGATGCCTATTCCTTCCACCTGGATCACGAGTCCTTGCAACAAACCTATGACGTGATGTACCAAACCTACACCAATATTTTCAATCGCTTCGGCCTTAAATTCCGGGCCGTGATGGCCGATTCCGGCGCGATTGGCGGGGCGGTGTCGCACGAGTTCCACGTGCTGGCCGACTCCGGGGAAGACGCCATCGCGTTTTCCGACGACGGCGAATACGCGGCGAATGTCGAGAAAGCCGAAACAATGAGATCTACTAAAAACAGACCGGCACCGGAAAAAGCCTTCGAGAAAACCGCCACCCCTGGCAAGAAAGCCATTGCCGAGGTCTGCGAATATCTGGGCGTCGCGCCGGAAAAGGTTCTGAAAACCCTAATCGTTACCCAGCGAACGGTCGACTCAGCCGGACAACCTCAGACAGGCCACTATATGCTGCTGTTACGCGGCGACCACGAGCTGAATGAGATCAAGTTGAATAAAATCATTGGCGACTTCGACTTTGCCAAGGAAGAAGAAATCGAAGCCGCGTTGAGCTGCCGTCCCGGCTATATCGGCCCGATTCTCGAGCAGCAAAAGACCTTTCCCGGCAAAATTATTGCCGACTATGCCGTGGAACACCTCAGCGACTTCGTGTGCGGCGCCAACGACGAAGGCTTCCATTTAACCGGCGTCAACTGGGAACGCGACCACCCCTTGGCCGGCATCGAATTCCACGACATCCGCCAAGTCGTGGACGGCGACCCCAGTCCCGACGGCAAGGGGACACTGACCATTGCTCGCGGCATCGAAGTCGGCCATATCTTTCAACTCGGCAGCAAATACAGCGAGGCGATGCAGGCCGCCGTGGTCAACGAAGCCGGCAAGAATCAAACGATGATCATGGGCTGCTACGGCATCGGCATCTCTCGAGTTGTCGCCGCGGCGATTGAACAAGGCCACGACGAGCGCGGCATTATCTGGCCCAAGGAATTAGCGCCGTTTCAGGTCGCGATCTGCCCGATGAATATGTACAAATCCGATCGACTTCGAGACACTGTTGAACAGATTTATCATGAGCTGCTGAACGCCGGGATCGAGGTATTACTCGACGACAGAAAGGTTAGGGCGGGCTTTATGTTCTCGGACATGGAGTTGATCGGCATTCCGCACCGGATCGTGATCGGCGACCGTGGCTTGGATAGCGGTACTGTCGAGTATCAAGGCCGGGAAGATGCCGCCAGCCAAGAAGTCGCGATGCGGGATATTGTTGAATTTATCAAAGCCAAGCTGGTTTGAATCCCACAAAAAAGGGCGCCATCGCGCCCTTTTCAACTCGGACCGACCCGCCGCGAAGGCGACCGCTCCCGTGCGGCAATACTACTTCATCAGCGTAAACATCGCCTTGATCGCTCCGCATTTCGGGCAACCCCAATCTTCGGGAACGTCTTCCCAAAGGGTTCCAGGTGCAACGCCGTTTTTCGGATCGCCCAGTTTTTCGTCGTAAATGTGGCCGCAAGTTTTGCACTTGTACCTTCTAAACTCTGCCATAAGTAAGTCCTCGTCTGTTTACGGTTAATCAAGCCGTCCCATTCTAGCTCAAGTGACAAACCGAAAAAACCATGTAGTGTTCGAGGTAGACAGACGCTTGCCGCGCGCCTTGCGTCAACATGACAAACCCGGCTTGTCACGAAACCGTTATTTGCAATTCCGTACAAATTAGCTATAAGAACAGGAGGGGGACTTTAATTTTTTTACAGAGGTTTAACTATGAGCAGTCTAAAATCAGCATATAGCTTGGCACGGGTGGTGGGTTCGATTGCGGCGCTTGCCGTGGTGAGTCCATCCTCATTCGCCAGTCCGTTAACAGCCGACTATGGGGTGGCGACGGCTGCGGCATTCAACACCTACGACTTAGGCGCCGGCGCGGCTTTGGCGCATTTCAACAATGACGGAA
>NZ_JBYMAP010000102.1:0-14956 GCF_057766305.1 Methylomonas sp. BG-2
ACGCCGGATGAACTGGAGCTGGCCATTGATGAAATTGGCCGTGGATTTGGCTCAAAATACACGCTAACTTTTTGCTAGGCGCTTATCCAACTCAGCAACCTCCGTTTGCTACCGTAATATCTTGTTTTGGGAAAGTTGGAGATAGCGAGTTCAATTTCGGCATCGCTGAACGCCCTGGGTTTCTGGGCGCTCCAGTCTGTCGCACCGCTACATGATTCAGGAGTTGGATAATCGAAAGTCATGCCTAAATTCTAACAAGCCTGGTGTGTAAACTGAACATTGCGGGCAATGGATATCGAATAAAGTGTTGGAGCTAGGTTTTTGCGACTAGTGCTTGTCTCGATAAATGTCATTGCGATGGCCCAATTCGACGACCAAAACAATGAATTCGTCGTCTTGAATATGGCAAATCAAACGGTAGTCGCCGACCCGATAGCGCCAGTAGGCGGACAATTTACCTTGTAAGGCTTTACCGGTCATACGGGGATTGTCTTGGTGGACTAACTGATCGAGAAACGCCTTGATTCTATCGCGGACCGGCTTGTCGAGCTTGTTGATGGCTTTGGCGGCGCCGGTCTTAAGCCTAACGCTCCAAGGCATTGAGTTGTTGCTCCCATTCCGCCAAGCTGATCGTATCGTCCTTACCGCTGGCCAATTCGGCTAACGCGGCATCTGCGGCGGCGGCATCGGCTAAATCTTCGAGGTAATCGCTGAGTAGATGTTTGATCAATTGCGCCGGACTGACGTGTTCCTGTTCTGACACTTGGCGGAGCAGGTTTGCCGTGTCGTCGTCAAGATTGAGTGTCACCATGCTGCCACCTTAATTAAAATTTTGGGGTTTTACGCATTGTATAACAGTGCCGTAGCAGCTTAGGCCGGAATAGCCCAATAGGTATTACTGTCAGGCACAAGCCGATTCCCCAGCCAGTATGTTTCGGCCCGGTTGGTTGTTAACCGGTATAACAGCCGGAAAGTATTATCCGGCCAGCAGGCTCTCGTAAGGTATTGCCAAACCTTCATGCAAGCGTTTGATCATTTTTAAACTCAGCGGGCGTTTGCGGTTGAGGACTTCCGACACTCTGCCGCTGCCGCCGATATAGCTTTCCAGGTCTTTGGTGCTGAGGTTTTGCTGCTCCATGCGAAATTTGATGGCTTCGATAGGATCGGGCGGCGTGATTGCGTAATGCTTGTTTTCGTAGGCCTCGATCAAGGTCACCCATACTTCCATTTCGTCGGCTTCCGGTGTTTCCGGTTCGGCTTGAAAAATGGCTTCCAGCCGTTGAAACGCCGCTTTCAGTTCGTCATCGTTGCGGATGGGTTTAATAGTCATTGACGGTCTCCACGTCGATTGGGTCGTATTGGGCATGGCTGCCTACAAATTTTATCCAGGCAATACCGGCGCGGTATTGCATTTCCACTACCAGCCGGTATTTGTTGCCGCCGATATTAAAAACCACCCGGTTGTTATTACAGATGCTAGCATTTCGGTATTGGTTTTTAATATCTTGCGGCGAAGCCCAGTTGGCTTTTAACGCTTCTTCGTACCAGCTTTCCAAGGGGCCTTTAGCATCGCGGTAGGCCGGTTGTTCCCAGAATTTTTTGATCGTGCTTTTGGCGATGATGCGCATCGTTGTTAGATCGCTGGCTCCCGTTTTGGGAGCATTGTAGGCTGGCGCATTCTATTGTTCAAGCCTGGGACAGGCTGAAATCCGCGCGTCGGTCGATCAATGGGGGGACGATGTGGATGCGGTATGAGACAGATAACGTGGCGGTATCAAAACGCGTCGCGCTCTTTTTAGAGCGCCGGCGGGGACACCGCGTTTGAAAGGCTTCGGAAAGCGGTGTCCGTCCGTTTTAATCGCGGCGCCAAAGCCCAAACGACCGGCCAGCGCTCGTCAAGCGCGGATTCCGCCGCCGCGTCGCGGTTACCCGGCGGTTTTGCTGGGTTCGGTTTTCCCGGCGGATTTGGTAGAGGTTTCGACGATGCCGACCGTCTCGCCATCGACCAGCAAATCCGACGGGCTGGCCACCAGTGCGTCGTCGGCGGCGATGCCGTCGATGATTTCGACTTCCTTGCCGAAATCCCGGCCTAGCTTGACTGGTTTGAAACGGACCTTGCGGTCGGCGTCCACCGCGACCACGTGCATGCCGGCCTGATCGACGACCAAGGTATTGGCCGGCGCCACCAGGGCCGGGGTTTTGGTCGGCACATTGATGCCAATCTCGACATAGCTGCCGGGCAGTAGTTTGGCATCGCCATTGGCCAGGACGATTTCCGCCTGACGGCTGCGGGTCGCGGTATCCAATGCGCCGGCCACCCGTTCGACGCGGGCGTTCAAGGGTTTGGCGTCTTTCTTGTCCGGCAGGCGCACGCTGACTTCCTGGCCAGTTTTGATGTCGTCGGCGTAGGCTTGCGGCACCCACACGTTCAGGCGCAACGGATCGGTTTGGGTCAGCGCGAACAATTCCTGGGTGCCGGCGTTGATCAAGGCGCCGACATCGACCGCGCGGCGGGTGATGACGCCGTTGAACGGCGCGACCACCCGCCGGTAGCCTTCGACGTTTTCCAGGCGTTTGACGTTGGCGGCCGCAGCGGCGACATCGGCTTCGGCTTGCAGGAAGGCGGCGCGTTTTTCCTCGAATTCCTGCAGCGGCGCGCCGTCGGTTTCGTTGAGCTGGCTCCAGCGTTGCAAGGTCGTGCGGGCCAATTCCGCCCTGGCCTTGACTTGCGCCAAGGTGGCCCGGCCTTGCGCCAGTTCGTGTTCCAGTTCCGGCACGTCGATTTCCGCCAGCAAGTCGCCTTGCTTGACCGTATCGCCTATGGTCTTATGCCATTTCTTCAAATAACCGTTAGCCCGGGCGAACAGCTGGGTTTCCGAGTAACCGCGCAGCGTGGCCGGCAAGGTCAGTTTACGGGCGCTGTCGCCGAGGCGCGGATGGGTGACGATGACGTTGCGCTGCAGGGCTTCGGCGGTGGTTTGCTGTAATTGCCGGTCGTGGCGTTGATTGGCGGCCAGGCGCAGTGCCGCGCCGGATAACAGCAGGCCCAAAACGATCAGACCGGCGCGCTTGGTGAGTTTGAGCGTTGCGCCGGGATTGGCGGATTTGGGGAGTTCGAACGCGTGAGTGGGCTGAGTTTTCATCTTCGATTCTAGGCAACGGAAAATAGGGAATGGGGGCGGCGCCGTTCCAGCCAGCGGTGCACGCCGGCGAATACCAAGGGCACGAACAACAGCGTGGACACGGTGGCGAAGGTCAGGCCGCCAATCACGGCCCGGCCCAACGGCGCGTTTTGTTCGGCGCCTTCGCCCCAGCCGATCGCCATCGGCAACATGCCGACGATCATCGCGAACGCGGTCATCAATACCGGCCGCAGCCGGGTGGCGGCGGCTTCCAGCGCGGCGGTGGCCGGTGGAATGCCTTCCGCCAGACGGTCGCGGGCGAACGACACCAACAAAATGCTGTTGGCGGTGACCACGCCCATCGCCATGATGCTGCCGGTCAGGGCCGGAATGCTCAACGTGGTGGCGGTCAGAAACAGGGTCCAGGCGATACCGGCCAGCGCGGCGGGCAGGGCGCTGACGATGATGGCCGGATCGAGCCAGGATTGAAAATTCACCACCAGCAATAGATACAGCAACACCACCGCGACCGCCAGCCCGGAGGCCAGCCCGGTGAAGGAACTGTCCAGCGTTTGCAGCTGGCCGCGCACGTTCAGGTCCACGCCTCGCGGCAGCTTGCCGCGCATCTCTTGGACGATGGCGTCGATTTCCCGGCCGACCGAGCCCAGATCGCGGTCTTCGACGTTGGCGTAAATGTCCAACGAGTTGTAGGCGTTGTAATGGGTGACCGCGGCCGGCAGCGCGGTGCGCTTCAAACCGACCAGATTGCCGAGCAGTTGCGGCTTGTCGCTGGTGCCGCTGACCGGAATCCGCATCAACGCGTCGAGATTGTCCAGGTCCAGCGGATTGCCCAGCACGCCGATGTTCACCGAGTTGCCGTTGGCCGGATTCAGCCAGAACTGCGGCGCGGTTTGCATGCTGCCGCTCAGCGTCAGCAGCAGGTTCTGCGCCACGTCCCTGGCCGACAAGCCCATTTGCTGCAAGTGCTGGCGGTTCATCTCCAATTCCAGCGCCGGTTTCTGCATCCGCTGGTAAATGTGGGCATCGACGATGCCGGGAATCTGTTGCAAGCGACGCTGAAAACTTTGTACCAGCGGTAACACCTCGTCCGGTTTGCCGTTGACGAATTGAATGTCGATCGGCGCCGGCACGCCGAAATTCAAGGTCTGGCTGACTTGGTCGGCCGGCTGAAAGAAAAACTCCAGCGTCGGAAATTGCTTGGGCAAGACCGCGCGCAAGGCCTTGACGTACTCGGCGCTGGGGCGATGCTCGCCGGGGCGGAGCGAAATCATGATTTCGCTGTCGGCGGTGTCCATCGTCCCGGAATTGCCGAACAAGGTATTGCGGGTGCTGTAGGGGCCGCCGATGATGTCGAGCAGGTCGGCGATTTCCGCTTGGGGAATGATCTTCCGGATTTGGGCTTCGACCGCGTCGATGTAGTCCGGCATTTCCTCGATGCGGGTGCCGGACGGCGCGCGCACGTGCAGCCGGATCTGGCCGGCATCGACCGCCGGGAACAAGTCTTGGCCCAACAGCGGCACCAGCGCCAGCGATGCCAGGCAGAAACCCAGGATGGCGGCGCCGTAGCGCAGTTTGTGTTTTAAAAGGTGGCTGACCAGGACCACATAGTGGCCGCGAAATCGCTGGAAACCGGCCTCGAAATGTTGATGCAGGTCGTGAAAGGCGCGGGCAGGCGCGTGGCTTGGCGCCGCTTCCAAATGTCCGTGGTGGCCGGCCATCACGTACAACACCAGGGTGGGGACCAAGGTCCGCGACAATAGATAGGAGGCCAGCATCGCGAACACCACGGCTTCGGCCATCGGCACGAACAGGCTGCGAGCCACGCCGGTCAAAAAGAACATCGGCACGAACACGATGCAGATGCATAGCGTCGAAACCAAGGCCGGCATCGCGATTTCGGCCGCGCCGTCCAGAATGGCCTGTTGCGGATTTTTGCCGAGCAGCATTTGCCGCTCGATGTTTTCGATTTCGACGGTGGCGTCGTCCACCAGAATGCCGACCGCCAGCGCCAAGCCGCCCATCGTCATCAGATTGATGGTTTCGCCGAGCAAATACAGCGCGATTACCGACACCATGATCGATAGCGGAATCGATACCGCGATGATGCCGGTGGTGCGCCAGTTACCCAGGAACAGCAACAGCATCGCGGCGGTCAGGCCGGCGGCGATCAACGCTTCGTGCAACACGTTGCTGATCGCGGCCTTGACGAACAACGACTGGTCGAACATCAAGCGCATGTTGATGCCCTCCGGCATCAGATTGAGCATGCGCGGAATGGTGGTTTTGACATGGTCGACGACTTCCAGCGTCGAGGTGCGGCCGATCTTGAAAATGGAGGTCAGAATGCCGCGTTCGCCGTTCTGGCGGGCGATGGTGGTGGTCGGCGCCGGGCCGTCGCGCACCGTGGCGACATCGCGGACCAGCGTGGTGGCGCCATCCACGGTGCGGACCGGCAGCTCGGCCAGGCGCGGAATCGCCGCGACGGCACCGTTCAGCGTCACGTCGTATTCGTTACTGCCGACCTTGACGCTGCCGGTTGGCAGGATCAGATTCTGTTCGGCCAACGCGTCGCTCAAGTCCGCGGGCGACAAGCCACGCGCGATCAGGGCCGGCGCGTTGACGTCCAGCGTGATTTGCCGGCTTTTCGAGCCGAACGGATTGGTCATCGCCACGCCGCGCTTGGATTGCAGCTCGGTGCGGACGATGTTGTTGACGTAATCGTTGACTTCGGTTTCCGGGACCGTGGCGCTGGAAATACCGAGTTGTACCAACGGCAGGTCCGAGGCCGAATATTGAATGACCTGCGGCGGCATGGTCCCGGCCGGCAACGAGCGGTAAACCGAGTTGCTGCTGGACATGACTTGGGCGATCGCGGTACGGATGTCGGTGCCGGGATGAAAAAACACCTTGATGACCGCCGAGCCGGGGTAGGTAAACGATTCGCTGTGTTCGATGCCGTCGATCAGGCTCATGCTGCGTTCGACGTTACCGGTCAGCCGGTCGGCGATTTCCTTGGGCGTCATGCCTTTGTAGTCCCACAGCATCGCCACCACCGGTATCTCGATGGTCGGGAAGATGTCGGTCGGCATTTTGCGCAGCACGTAGGGCGTGGATAGCACGATCAGAAGCGCCGCGACGATGAAGGTATACGGGCGGCGGAGGGCAATTTGGACGATCCACATGGCAATAGGGCTTAAACGGTAGCCGGCGGTGGGCCGGGCGTTGGCCGGTGGCGAAAGCCGCCACCGCGCCAACAAATATCGGCAAATCAGCAAGGACCGCGCCAATGCGCCGTAAATGGCCGGGACGCGGGCGGTCTGCAATTGGCTGGGCGAGCGGTGGCGTTGCGGGTGTGTTGATGGTGGGGCAGTAGGGCAGCAATCGCTGCTGATGCGGCAACAGGCGGCGGACTTGGCCGGTCAGCGCTTGCGGTTGTCCAGATCGGCGTAGAGGGTGTCCACCAGCGTCTTAAACCAACGCGGGCGAAACAGTGAGACGTACAAACCGATCGAACTGGCGACCGGAATCGGGCCGATGCTGAAGACCATGAGCAGGATGAAGACCAGCGCGCATTTGATCCGGGCCGAGGTGGATGGGCTCATCGGCGTTCTCCGAAGTGGTCGACGTCACGGGACACTACGCCGGATTCCGGCGATTAGCAAGCGGCACCGGGTGTCAGACCTCGGCCCACATTCTGAGTAGGTTATGGTAACAGCCGGTCAGATTGACGGCGGGCGCGGTATCGCCGCGCGTGGCGCGCAGTTCCAGGATGGCCATGTCCATCTCGAACAGCAGCCGGCGTTTTTCGGTTTCGCGCACCATGCTTTCTATCCAGAAGAAACTGGCAACACGCGCGCCACGAGTCACCGGTTCGACCCGGTGCAGGCTGGAGCCGGGGTACAGCACCATGTCGCCGGCGGCCAGTTTCACGGCGTGCTGGCCGTAAGTATCCTCGATGACCAGTTCGCCGCCGTCGTAACTGTCCGGATCGGCCAGAAACAGCGTGGCCGACAGGTCGGTGCGCACGCGTTGGCCGGTGACCGGACAGTGGCGGATGGCGTTGTCGATGTGGTCGCCGAAGGTATTGCGCTCGCCGGCGTAGCGGTTGAACAGCGGCGGGAAAATCCGCTTGGGCAAGGCCGCCGACAGAAACAGCGGGCTTTGGTTGAGCGCGTCCCCCACGATGGTTCGCAAAGCCAGGCTTTGCGGACTTTGTTCCGGCAATTGGTCGTTATTTTTAACTTGGGCGGATTGGCTGCCGGCGGTCATCCGGCCGTCGGCCCAGGGCGCGTCGGCTAACAGTTCTCGGCATTGTTGCAAGGCCTGGGCCGACAGCACTTCCGGTATTTCAATCAGCATCGCCTAGCCGCCTATCGCTTGCAAGATAAAAAAGGTGGCCAGGCTCAGCGAACCGAAACCCAAGCCGGCGGCGGCTAGGCGGCCGCCGTGCAGCCGGGTCCACAGCAGCGTGCCGGTCAAGCTCAGCAAGATCAGACCGCCGGCCAGGGTATCGATCAACAATACCCAGCCGACGCCCATGCCGGTGCCTTTATGCAGATTGTTCAAGGTTTGCAACAGATTCGCGTCGCTTTGCTTGACCGTGACGAAGGCATTGCCTTCCCAATAATCCGCCGACAGCAGGTGTTGCGGGTTACGGATATTAATCTGCCAGGACGCCGGTTGTTGGACCGGCTGATCGTGCCAGATCAGGGTCCTGGCCGGTTCGCGGCGTACTCGGGCGTGCTGGGTGTCCACGCTCAAGGTTTGCCCCAACCAGGCGGCCAGCGCTTTCGGATCGGCGGGTCGGGGATCGGGCAGGGCTAACTGGATTTCCCGAGGCTCCATCCGACCAATCGGAATTTTCATCACGTCGCGATGGTTCAGCAAGATGCCGGTAAAGCCGAACAGCAGCCCTAGTGACGCGCCCCACAGACCGAACCAGGCGTGGGTGCGACGCAGCCATTTTAAAAAGGCGCCGCGCGAGAGCGAGTGGGGCAGGAATAAGTAGCCGCCGTTCGGCTTGTTTTGCGGGCGGCGGGCTGGCGTTGCGGTGGTGTCGGCGGTGGTACTCATGGTCGGATCGTCGTTGAATTGGAAAGGTTTGCGGATGACGCCGGCGAACTCGGGTTATTGACGAGCGCCGGCGGCATTCGATGGCTTCAAGCAGTTGTATCTTGCGCCGGTCGGACTGAATTAATACTTAAAACCGACCGTCAATTGTCCGGATACAGGTGTGCCGGGTAAGGCCGAATTGGTTTGGCCGGATTCGTAGTAGACGGTGTCGGTCAGATTGAATACGTTCAGCTGCACGTCGTAATGCTTTTGATGGTAGGCGACCACGGCATCCAGGCGGGCGTAGCCGGGCAGCACCGCTTCGTTGACCGAGTCGGCGTAGCGGTGGCTGGCGTAATAAACGCCGCCGCCGATTTCCCAGTGATCGGTCAGGTGGTATGTGGTCCAGGCGACGCCGCTGTGTTCCGGGACATTCGTCGCGGTCATGCCTTGATAAGATTTCAGGTCACCGCTAACCGAGCCAGTGGCGGTGGTCGTCGATTTGATGATTTTCGCATCCAGATAGGCGTAGGTCAGCGAGACGTCCCATTTCGGCAGGATTTCGCCGGCCAAACCGGCCTCGAAACCGTCGGTACGCTGTTCGCCGGCCAGGACTTGCAACGCGCTACCGGGCAAGGTGGCGCGAGCGTTGGTTTTTTCCAGTCGGAACAACGCGGCGGTGGCCGAAAGCTTGCCGTCGAACAAGTCGAACTTGGCACCGATCTCGTAATTGTTGTTTTGCTCGGGCGGCAGATTGGCGTTGTTGGCCGCCAGACTCAGGCTTTCCGCCGACGGGTTGAAGGATTTACCGTAGCTGAAATAGTAGGACTGCCAATTGGCCGGTTGCCAGACAATGCCGCCGCGCGGGCTGAATTGGCTGTCGCTGCGCGTGAAATTCAACGCGCCGAGTCTGTCGTCTTGCTGGGCGTCGAACACGTCGTAGCGAGTGCCGCCCAGCAGTTTGATTTGCGGGGTAATGTCGAACTGATCCAGCACGTAGCCGGCATAGGTTTGGGTATGCGTTAAGCGGTTGGTGGCCAACGTGCCGCTGAAGTCGTAGGCTGTGCCTCCGGCGCTGGCGGTGACGACGGGATCGAAGATCGAGACGCGCGTCACGCCGGTCGAATTTTTCGATTTGAAATCGTATGTCTCCCAGCCGAATTCAGTGCCGAACATCAAAATGTTGTTGTGGCCGAACAGCGGCTTTTTGTAGACGAAGTCGGTTTGGTTGTAGACGTTTTCCTGAGTGTTCAAGCGCAAGGCCTGAGTACGGTTTATCGTCGGCGATGCCCCGGCGGATGCTCTGCCGTTATAGAGATGAGTCAGATAATTACGCTCGTAATCGCCGTAGCGGACGGTGTTTTTGACCGAAAAATCGCTGTTGAAGCGATGGCTGAGCGCCACGGTGGCGACGTTGACGTCGGTGTCCAGCATGCGATTGTTCACAAAGCCGTAATACGTGTTGATTGCTACCCCGGCCGGCCGACCGTTATACATCGGCACGCCGTAATCGAATACACCTTCTTCTTGCTGATGGAGCAGATTCAAGGTCAGGTCGGTATCGGCGCTGATGTCCCATTTGAAGGACGGCGCGATGCCCCAGCGGTTGCTGTAGTTGTAATCGCGGTAGGAGTCGGCGTCCTGGTACATTACGTTCAGACGCGCGGCCAAATCATGGTATTTGGTTTCGGCGTCGATCGCGGTCCGCTTGAAGTCGTAGAGGCCGTAGGTAAAGCTGCCGTTGATGCCGGTTTTGCCGGTCGGCTTTTTGAAGACCTGATTAATCACGCCGCCGGTGGCGCCCCGACCGAACAAGATCGACGAAGCGCCTTTCAGCACTTCGGCGCGCTCGATGAAAAAGGTATCGCGGTTGTATTGGCCGTTGTCTTTCACGCCGTCCAGATACTGGTCGGAGTTGGCGGCGAACCCGCGTAGCGTGATCGAGTCGCCGGTACGGCCGCCTTCGCCGGCGGCGATCGTCAGACCACTGACGTTGCGTAACGCGTCGCGCAGGTTGAAGGCGTTTTGCGACTCGATCAATTCTTTCTTGACCACGCTGATCGATTGCGGAATGTCGCGGATTGCCATTTCGGTTTTGCTGCCGGTAGTCGAGGTGTCGGCCTTGAAGCGGCTGACCGGTTTGTCGCGACCGGCTTTGACTTTAACGTCGTCGAGGACGACTTCCTGCTCGCTATCGGCGGCTTGGCTGGCCGGCGCTTCGGCCAGCGCGATGCCGCTCAAGGCCGCGCCGAGCGGCAACAAAGCGCCCAGTCGCCATTTGGCGGCGGGTTGAGTTCGGTTTGGATGGGTGTCGGACATAAGTTCCTCTGCAATTGGCATCGATATGGTTGGCTGCCTGGCGAGGAACGCTGGGTGGCTAAAGTATTCGCTGCCCGAACCGCGAGTTGTTTCAAGCTCGGTCCGGGCAAAATTTTCATCGCAAGCATATCTGCGGAAAGGCGGATTGCATTTGCCTGCAAATAATAACGATTCTCATTTTATGGGGTTTTCCCGGCTTGTCAACCGGGTTAGGGAATTGCAATTTGCTGCAAAATCGCTGGCGGACAGCGGCGAATGAGCTTGACTGGCAGTCACTGAATGGGCGTGGTTCGCCCCCTTTTCATTCCCATCGACGAACGCGTTTGGGTTGACCAACGCCACGGCAGTCTTGGTTTACCCTAGAATTTTCAAACCTAGAACGTCGAAGTTGCCCAAGCAGAGCAAGGGGGCCTGTGTCTAGCGGACCGACTTCGCATTTTGCGAGCCGAGACGGAATGCCTAATCGAGCCTCAATAGTCCGTTTCATCGTGACAGCCGAAAAAAGTCTTTACGCGACAAATGAGAATGATTATCATCAACTCAACTTCTCAACCTGTCCAGCCACTGTGAAAAGCTATTTTCAATTTTTCAACAAAACGGAAAGCGTCAAGCTAGCGATAGCGCCGGATGTGTTGGCGGTATTGGTGGAGAAGGGCGAACTGCGCGCCACCGATTTCCGCTGTCTGGATTTGGTTTCGAAACAAATCGTCTGGAAGATGTTTTTATCGTTGGCGGCCGCCAAACTGAGTGGCCGGCAAACCCGCCACACCTGATTTTTTATCAAACCCGAGGAACGACCGATGAGCAAGAAACCCTGTAATCATGAATATCTGGCGGCAACCGAATTTGGTAAGGCGCAAATTTGCCGCGAATGCGGCGTCGTGCACTTGCACGTCCAGAATGTGACGATGCGCTTCGAAGTCGCCGATTTTCTTGGATTGGCGGATACGCTGGCCGATGCGGCGATTCAAGCTAGAACCGGCGGCGACAAGGATAAGGCCAAGCCTACGGCGTTTACCGTAATCAAACCCAGCCAACGCTTGAACTAGGCGTGGCGATGCGTTACCACCCGCAAGCGTTGCTTGTCGCGGCCTTGTCCGCGGCAATCGGCTGCGGCTTCGTCGTTAACGTTCTGTTTCCGGAAACCCGCGCGAAAATCCTTGCCGCACTGGCTAGCGATGCCGCGCCTATCGTCTGGCTGGCCTTGCTGCTGGTGCTGATCGCGTTGGCGTTTTTCGTGAAAGCCAACAAATCCATCATCGACAAAGTATTGAGCGGCCGAGCAACGCCCGTGGAAGCCTGGCGCTCGTTCGTCAAACCCAACGACTTCCAATCCCGCGATCGCGACTAAACCTGCCGGCGGGCGCCGACCGCCGAACGGACGACTTACCAGTTGTACCGTAAACTCGCCAGCACATGGCGGCGGTCGCCGTAATAGCACGAACCTTCGCCGCAGGTCGTCACGTATTCGCGGTCGAACAAATTGCTGATGTTTACGCCCAGCCTAGCGCCGCGCAGACGGCCGTCCAACTTGCCCAATTCGTAATGCACCGAGGCGTCGATCAAGGTATACGCCGGTGCTCTTTGGCTGTTGCTCAGATCGCCGTAATTGCCGCCGGTATAGCGTACGCCGCCGCCCAGGCCCAGGCCGGCCAACGAACCGGTCGGCTGGGTGTAGTCCAGCCATAACGAGCCTTGCGTTTCCGGCGTGTAGCTCAGATGCTTGCCGAGCTGGCTGGCTTCGTTGGTTTTGGTGACCTGGCTTTCGATCATCGTCAGGGCCGCGGTGATGTCCAAGCCCATTCCCAAGCGGGCTTTCCCTTCCAGTTCGATACCGCGCGAGCGGGCCGCGCCGGTTTGGATGCTGTAGCCGACGTGAGCCGGGTCGGGGTCCGGCGTCACCACGTTTTGCTGGGTCAATTCGAACGCGGCCAAGGTCATCAAGGCATTCATGCCGGCCGGTTGGTACTTGACGCCGATTTCGTATTGCTGGCCGGTGGTCGGTTTGAACGGCGTGCCGGCGAAGGTGCTGCCGGCTGTCGGCTCGAACGATTCGGAATAATTGAAGTAGGGCGCAATACCGTTGTCGAATACATAGGTCAGGCCGGTGCGGTAGGTAAACGCCGCGTCGTCTTGCCGGGTGCTGGAATAGCTGGGTCGGGAGTAGTCGATGCGGTCGGTCTCCGGATCGTAATAATCGGTGCGGAAGGTCGAGCTATTGGCCCAGTCGTAGCGTACGCCTATGGTCGCGATCCATTGCTCCCACTTGATTTGGTCCTGGCCGTACAAACCGATCTGGTCCTGGTGTTGGTTGACCAAAGTCTCGATTTGCGGCGCGGCAAACGCTTGGCCGTAAACCGGGTTGTAAATATCCAGGTCGCCTGGAAAACCGAAGCCGCGCTGGCGGTCGCCGTCGATTTGTCGAAAATCCAATCCCAGCAGCGCGGTATGTTCCAACTCGCCGGTGGCGAAATCGGCCTGAGCCTGATTATCCAGCGTGAACGTGCCGGCCTGGTCGCGGTACAGCCCGGCCAGCCGGCTGATCGTGCGGTAATCCACCGGCACGCCGGCGTCGTCGGTAACAAACCCCAGGGAAAAGGTCACCGGATAATCGCTTTTGACTTGGGCATGGCGCAGATTTTGCCGCACCGCCCAATGTTGGTTGAAGCGGTGTTCGAAGGCGTAACCGACCGCGAATTGTTCGCGGTGGTAGTGGTCGTAACCGGGCTCGCCGAGAAAGGCACCGGTCGGAAGCTTGCCGTTCGGATTGCCGATTACGCTGCCTTGATAGGGCAGGAACTGCATCGTATTGCCGGCTTCGTCCTTCTGGTAGTGGCTGAGGAAGGTGAAGGAGGTGTTCGCATCCGGCCGCCAAGTGAAACTGGGTGCGACGAAATAGCGGTCGTCCTTGCTGTAATCGACTTGGCTGTCGCTGCCGCGGCCCAAGGCCGTCAGTCGATATAGAAACCGACCTTGCTCGTCGAGCGCATCGCTGAAATCCAGCGCGCCTTGCACCCGGCCGAAACTGCCGCCCAACATTTGCAGTTCGTGCAACGGTTGCGCGGTCGGCCGTTTGCTGACCATGTTAATCAAACCGCCGGGCGGGTTTTGCCCGTATAGCACCGACGCCGGCCCGCGCAACACCTCGATGCGTTCCAAACCGTAGGGGTCGATCCGCAAATTGGCGTAATTGGCGCCGGCCAGGCGGGTGCCGTCCAGATATTGCGGGGCATCGAAGCCACGCAGATTGAAATAATCGTCGCGGGTGCTGGGGCCGAACATACCGGTCAGCAGGCCGGGCGTATAGGCTACCGCTTGACTGATGTTCTGCGCCGCGCGGGCCGTGAATTCGGCATTGTCGACCACGCTGATCGCCTGTGGGGTTTCCAGCAGCGGCGTATCGGTTTTGGAACCGGCCGTGCCGCGTTTGGCGACGTAGCCGTTATCGGCCTCGGTGTCGGCTTGGGCTTTGACTTCAACGGCCGGTAGGGTCGCGTCGGCGTCGGTTTCGGCGGCTGGGGCCGCGTGTGGAATGGCTAGATTTGACAGTGCGACGACCGTCGCCGCGAGGTTTTTGCTACGGGCTAATGGCATGGCTGGCTTCACCTTTGTGGAATCTCAAAAGATCGGCTGCCTGGCGCCTGGCTAGGTGGCTGTCGCTTGCGATGATAGCATACGGCAGTGGCGCGAATTTATCGAAATATCGCGGCGTCGGCAGACGTCCAAGCCGCCGCCGCGCTTACTAACCTGGATTTAACGCCCGGCTTTTTCATTTAAGGCATTCTCTTCAGCGCCGATTTCAGCATCGACAAAAACTTCCAGCAATGCGTCGGGGTGGATGTGGCGCGCAATTGCTTCGTTCACCTGAGCCAGCGTCAAGGCTTCCACACGGGCATGGATGTCGGCGTAATGGTGCATGTCGCGCCGCAAGCGCAATAGCAGATTCAGTTTGCCGAACAGCTGGTCGTGGTCGAGCTTGCTCAGCTCGTTGCGCCGCCGCCAGTTGTCTTTTGCGCTGTTGAGCTCGGCTTCGGTCAGGCCGTGTTTTACCAGCAGCGCCAATTCCTCATGCACGGCTTTGGACAGCTGCTGTCGTAGCGACGGCGCATAGGTCGCGCTGACAGTCAGGGTGGCTCGCGGTTCGAAGGCGGATGCGCTGATTTTGCTAGCCACGCCGTAGGAAATCCCCTCTTGTTGACGTAGGCGGCGACCGAGGCGGGATTGCAACGCATCCTCGCCGAAGGCGAAATTAACCAACGCCAGAGCCAGCGCGTCGGCGTCGTCCGCTTGCAAGGGCTGTCGGAGCAGTGCAGTGTAAATGCCGTGCGCGCCCTCGGGTACGGCAATGAAATGCTGGCCGGGAACGAAAGCAGCGTAAGGCAGGGGTGGACGCTGGTAGGCCTACTTGCTGTGCCATTGACCTAACAGGCCCTCCAACTGTC
>NZ_JBYMAP010000103.1:0-14910 GCF_057766305.1 Methylomonas sp. BG-2
TATTTCTTCTTCATTCACGGAGATAAATTCCTTAAGGGATAACTATTCCTTTGCGTCGGTGAGAAATTATAAGTTGGTTAGACGTTTTATGGACACTTTAAGTATTTCCCAAACATCCCATACTCCTTAATCGATCTGGTATAGTGGAGCTCTTCTGGTTCGCTCCCGTAAATTTGTTATCGTTTTCAATGGCTGCTAAATGTCAGGATACTGACTTATAACGATCTGAATACTTAATGGCGCTTAAGGGTCGTTACCGAGAATTTTTTCATGAGGAATTTAGACATCTTGGATGTCGGCTTTCAAGATAGCCATGGTTAAGTGCGCATGTCGTATTCGCTTTGCAGGTTTAGCCAGAACCGTGGTTCCATGCCGAAAAACAAACCCACCCTGAGGGCGGTATCGGCAGTGATCGGGCGTTTGCCATTGACCAATTCGCTGATTCGACTGGGGGGAACGTCAATATACGCGGCGAGCTGACGGGAGGAGATGCCCATCCGCTTCATAAAATCCTCCAGCAAGATTTCGCCAGGGTGTATTTCATCAAGTAGTTCAATCATGTTTCACCTAGTGATAGTCCACAATTTCGACCTAGTAGGCACCATCTTCTCGCCATGCAAAGCGAATCCGCCATTGTTCGTTGATACGGATGCTGTATTGCCCCCTGCGATCGCCTTTTAAAGATTCGAGCCGGTTTCCGGGTGGAATGCGTAAGCTGGCCAAGTCGGTAGCGGCATGCAGCTGCAAAAGCTTGCGCCGAGCGACGCGCTCAATGTTTTTAAATTGCAGTACCAACTCACTATTGAAAAGCGCTTTGGTATCGGAGCAAGCAAACGAATGAATCATAGCCGCAGATTATTCTGTTATTCGGAATCTGAAAATCGGAATTTTCTAAGCAGCGCTCTTGAACACGCACTGTTCCTTGCCACTTCACCGGTACAACACCAACATCCGCTCCGCCTGCTCGCGCACCAATTCCCGCAAAAACCCCGGCGCCACCACTTCCACCTCGGCGCCGTATTTCAAAACGTCCATCAGCAGTTCTTCGTGGCGGTTGAAGGGGATGCGCAGTTGATAGCGACCGTCGGTTAGCCACTCGCATTGTTGTTGGCTGTGCCAGGTTTCGTCGGATACCCAGCGCCCGGCCTTGGCGGAGAAGTTGAGAACGGCGGTGTGCTTTGGTGTGCCGGCGAAGATGCCGTAGGACGAGCCGAAGTGTTGTTGCAGCGTGGCCGGGTCCAGCAGTTGCGCGGGTTCGCCGATGGCGGTTGCCGATCTGATCCGGTCCAGCGCGAAGGTGCGCGGCTCCTGGCGGTGGTGGCAATAAGCATCCAAGTACCAGTTGTCTTTGTACAAGATCAGGTTTTGCGGCGATACCGGCCGTTCGCTGGTCTGGTTGTCGCCGCGGGCGTGGTAATGAATCAACAGCCGTTGTTGCGCGAACAGGGCCTGGACCAAGGTCAGAAACAAGTCGTCGTTGCGGCTGCGGTAAGCCTGGCTGAGGATTTTGATGCGGCCCAGTTGCGGAGTTTTGACGCCCGGCGAGCGGTCCAGCAGTTTCTCCAGGTGGTCGCGTAGCTGACCGATTTCATTGCGAAGCAAGCCCGGCGCCAGATTGCCCAGCAGATGCTGGCAGGCGACCAGGGCTTGCAGTTCCTCCGCGCTGAGCCAGATGCCGGGCAATTCGAACGGGTGGCGCGGGTCGTCGCGGTCGTAGTAATAGCCGGCGCCGCGTTCGCAGAACAGCGGTGCGTTCAAGCGGTAGCGCAGTACGTCTACCAGACGTTGGCGGGTGGCTTTCGAGCAAGCCAGTAGTCTTTCTATTTCCGGCCCCGAAATCGGCGTGCGGCGGTGTTTGAGCAGGTTGTGGAGTTTGATGACTTTGTCGATGTGCTGCATGGTCCCTCACGGCGTGGCTTTTCCGGCCAATTAGTCTAGCAGTTGTTTCCAGGCGCCGAGGATTACGCGGGCTTCCTGTTGAGTGGTTCCGGTGGGGTTGTCGTGAATGCGGATGTGGGGAAGCGCTTTTGCGTCCAAGTTGAGTTCCACGGCCGGAAGGCTTTCGGGTGAGGCTGAAGCCCCATCGGCGGTAGGTTAACGAAAAATTACTTGATTCGTACTGATGCGATCGCCGCCGAAAGCGAGGTTGCGCGTGAAATTACCGGCGGTTACATGCAATAATGGTTCCTTTTTATTTTACGGTTTTGAGCAGGATACCGGGTGAGTGGCGATAACGAGATTCAGGCCTTGGGGCTGGCGGTGATTCAGACCGAAATGCAGGCCGTGACCCGTTTGGCGGAACGGATAGACGATGCGTTCGTGCGGGCCTGCCATTTGCTGTTGGACTGCAAGGGCCGGGTTGTTGTGACCGGCATGGGCAAGTCCGGGCATATTGCCGGCAAAATTGCCGCGACGCTGGCCAGCACCGGAACGCCGGCTTTCTTTGTGCATCCGGGCGAGGCCAGCCACGGCGATCTGGGGATGATTACTCGCCAGGACGTGGTGTTGGCGTTGTCCAACTCCGGCGAGACCGGGGAAATTTTGACGATCTTGCCTATCATTAAACGGCTGGGCGTGCCCTTGGTGGCGATGACCGGCAACGCCGATTCCACGCTGGCCCGGATGGCTAGCGTGCATCTGGACGTCTCGGTGGAACAGGAGGCCTGCCCGTTGGGCTTGGCGCCGACCGCCAGCACGACAGTGGCCTTGGTGATGGGCGATGCCTTGGCGGTATCGTTGCTGGAAACCCGTGGCTTTACGCGCGACGATTTCGCGTTGTCGCATCCCGGCGGCAGCCTGGGCAAGCGACTGCTATTGCGGGTCGAGGATGTGATGCATCGGGGTCACGAAGTGCCGGTGGTGGCCGACGACGTGTTGGTGAGCCGGGCCCTGCTGGAAATGACTGAAAAGAAACTGGGCATGACGGCGGTGGTTGACGCCGATCGCAAGGTGATGGGCATTTTTACCGACGGCGATTTGCGGCGGATGCTGGAGAAAAACCTCGATGTTCATCTGACGAAAGTCGCGCAGGTCATGAGCCGGCCGGGTACCGTCATTGACGCGGGCATGTTGGCGGCGGAGGCGATGCGCATTATGGAAACCAAAAAAATCAACGCCTTGTTGGTCGTCGATCACGAGCGGGTCTTGCAGGGTGCGCTCAACACCCACGACTTGCTGCGGGCCGGCATCGTTTGAGGACATTGCGACATGTTCGGATTGGATAGACAAAAGCTGCAACTCATTGAAAATCTCAAGCTGTTGATATTGGACGTTGACGGCGTGTTGACCGACGGCCGTCTGTTTTTCGACGACGAAGGCCGCGAGTACAAATGTTTTCATGCCCGCGACGGCCACGGTATCAAGCTGTTGCGGCAAACCGGCGTCGAGGTGGCGGTCATTTCCGGCCGCAAGTCGAATTCGGTGACGTTGCGGATGCGTGGCCTGGGTGTCGAACACGTATATCAGGGTCACGAGAACAAACGGGCCGCATTTGCCGAAATTCTGGAGATGTTGGCATTGCGACCCGAGCAAGTTGGCTATGTCGGCGACGATGTGCTGGATTTGCCGATCATACGCCAGGTCGGATTTGCGGTGGCCGTCGCCGACGCCAATTTCGCGGTCAAGCGTTACGCCGACTGGCAAACCGAAGCGGCCGGCGGACTGGGCGCGGTGCGCGAGGTTTGCGACCTGATCATGCAAGTGCAAGGGCGTTTCGATTCGGTTTTGCAGGCTTATTTATGAGTGGGCATTTTCGCAATCTGGCTGTGTACGGTTACGTCGCGCTGGCGGCGGCACTGTCCTGGTGGCTTGCGGAAATGCACGAGTTGCGCCAGGAGCAGATCAAGATCGAGGAAAACAGCCCCGATTTTTTCAGCGAGGCCTATTACAAGCAGGAAATGGGGCAAGACGGCATCGCCAAAAACGAGCTGTCCGCCGAGCGGATGCAGCATTTTAAAACCGACGGCAGCACCCATTTGCAAAAGCCGGTGATGACGCTTTACAACCCCAACCAAATGCCCTGGGTGATTAAAGCCGACAGCGGCGTGATGGCCGCCGACGGCGAGCATTTGCAACTGAACGGCACGGTTTTTATCAATCGGGAAGCGTCGAAAACCAACGCGGCGCTGACCGTCAATACTTCGGATTTGCGGGTTAATCTCGCCAGCCATTTTGCGGAAACGGCGGCTTGGGCCGAAATTATCGGTCCGCCCAATAAAACGGCGGGAATAGGAATGGAAGCGACCTTTGTCAGTCCGATTCACCTGAAATTGTTGTCCAAAGTGAAAGGTCGCTATGAAATTAAGTAAAATGCTGGGTTGGAGCCTGTTATGGTTCGCGCCGGCGATCGTCGCGCTGGAATCGGATTCGGAACAACCGATTTACATCGACTCGAACAATGCCGTCTACGACGAGAAAACCCAGATCAGTACGTATACCGGCGGCGTCGTCGCGACGCAAGGCACGATTCGTATCGATGCCGACCAGTTGGTGGTTTACCTGAAGGACGGCGCCATCACCAAACTGATCGCCACCGGCAAACCGTCGCGCTTCAAGCAGCTGCCCGCCGTCGGCAAGGACGAAATGCACGGAGAGGGCTTGGTCAACGAATTCTACCCGGAAAAAAATCTGCTGATTTTCATGAAGAATGCCTCGGTTTGGCAGGGCGACGCCAAACAGTCCAGCGAGTATATCGAGTACGATACCAAGAACTCGCTGTTGAAGGCCGGCGAGCAGAGTACCGACGGCAAGCGCGTGCATTCGGTGATTCAGCCCAAGACCAAGAAGGCTCAGTAATGGCGCGCTTGCTTGCCGAACAACTGTACAAGCGCTACAACAACCGTAACGTGGTCGATGGCGTCGGCCTGCGGGTCGATACCGGCGAAGTCGTCGGCTTGCTCGGCCCCAACGGCGCCGGTAAGACCACCAGCTTTTACATGCTGGTCGGCTTGATCCGGGCGGATAAGGGCGATATTTATCTGGACGAGCAGCGCATCACCTATCAGCCGATGCACCGCCGAGCCCGACTGGGGATAGGTTATCTGGCGCAAGAGGCGTCGGTGTTTCGCAAATTGAGCGTCTCGGATAACCTGCGGGCAGTGCTGCAGATTCGCGACGATCTGACCGACGGTCAGATCGAGCTATTGATTGACGAGCTGCTGGCGGAGTTTAATATCAACCATTTGCGCAACCAGCTGGCGCTGGGCTTGTCCGGCGGCGAAAGGCGCCGGGTCGAAATCGCCCGAGCCTTGGCCAGCGAACCGCAATTCATTTTGCTGGACGAACCGTTTGCCGGCGTCGATCCGATTTCGGTGCTGGAATTGCAAAAAATCATCGCGCATCTGAAGCAGCGCGGCATCGGTATTTTGATTACCGAGCATAAGGTCAGAGAAACATTGGAGATATGCGATCGCGCCTACATCCTGAACGACGGCAAGGTTATCGCGGAGGGTATATCCCGCGAACTGGTCGACAACGCGGAAGTGCGCCGAGTGTATCTGGGCGATAAATTTAGCTTATAGATTTTTAAATACTCATGAAGCAATCCTTACAACTCCGTATCGGTCAAAGTCTGACGATGACGCCGCAATTGCAGCAGGCGATCAAATTGTTGCAGATGTCGACCCTGGATTTGCAGCAGGAAATCCAACAGGCGCTTGAATCCAATATGATGCTGGAGGTGGAAGAGGAAGAATCGCTGAATCTGGATTTCCGGGAGAAGAAGGCCGAAAACCCCGACCAAGTCACTAGCGAGGGCTCGCAAACCGACATGCCGGACGAATTGCCGGTCGACGTCAGTTGGGACGATGTTTACGAAAGTAGTTTGCCCAGCGGCGGCGACGATGCCGATACCCCGGAATTCGAAAGTTTTCGCAGCAAATCGGAGAGCCTGCACGATCATTTATTTTGGCAATTGGAACTGCTGCCGATTTCCGACCGCGATTACGCGATCGCGGCGGCGATTATCGACGCGATCAACGACGACGGTTATATCGCCACCGATCTGAACGACATTTGCCAGGGTCTGCAAGAACAACTCGAAAACCTGGAAATCGACGAGGTCCAGGCGGTGCTGCACATGGTGCAAAACTTTGACCCGGTGGGCGTGGCGGCGTTGGACTTGGCCGATTGCCTACGCTTGCAACTGCTGCAAGTGCCGGCGACGACGCCCTATCGGGAGGACGCGCTGGATTTTGTAAAACGGCACCTGGATTTACTGGCGACTTGCGACCAAGCCCGTTTGATCAAGCGGGTCGGCATGACCGAAGATGTGCTGCGGGGCGTATTGGCCTTGATCCGCACCTTGGACCCCAAACCGGGCGGACAAGTCCAAGAGGTCAACGTTGAATACGTGGTTCCCGACGTGTTCGTCGCCAAGGTGAGCGGCGCGTGGCAAGTGAATCTGAATCCGGAAATCGCCCCAAAATTGCGGATCAACCCGTTTTATTCCGGGATGATCAAACGGGCCGACAACAGCCAGGACAACGTCAGCATGAAAAACCATCTGCAGGAAGCCCGCTGGTTTATCAAAAGCCTCCACAGCCGCAACGATACCTTGTTACGGGTGGCTCGCAGCATCGTCGAAAAGCAGGGCGATTTTTTCGAGCACGGCGCGATCGCGATGAAACCGATGGTGTTGCGCGATATCGCCGAGGAATTGGAGCTTCACGAGTCTACGATTTCCAGGGTCACGACCCAAAAATACATGCACACGCCGCACGGCGTCATCGAATTCAAATACTTTTTCTCCAGCCATGTCAGTACCGATGGCGGCGGAGAATGTTCGGCGACCGCGATTCGGGCGCTGATCAAAGAATTGGTCGGTTCCGAAAACCCGGCCAAGCCATTAAGCGATAGTAAAATATCCGACTTATTGAATGAAAAAGGCATCAACGTCGCCCGCCGCACCATTGCCAAATACCGGGAAGCGATGTCGATACCGCCAACCAGCCAGCGGAAAAGGCTTATCTGAGTACGGAAGAATAAATTTTTAAAAACAGGAGTATTCCATGCAAGTTAGTATCACCGGTCATCACGTAGAAGTTACCGATTCGTTAAAAGCCCATGTCGAAGACAAAATCAGTAAGATCAAGCGTCATTTCGACAACGTCGTCGACGTTCACGTGATTTTGACCGTCGAGAAACTGGAGCAAAAAGCCGAAGCGGCCGTGCAAATCAGCGGCGCCAAACTGTATGCCGAGGATATCCAGGAAGATATGTATGTCGCGATCGACAACATGGTCGATAAACTGGACAGACAAATCGTCAAACACAAAGAAAAAAACCAAAATCACCGTTAAATCCTATCGGTCCGCGGGGGCGGTTTCGCGTCCCCGCCTCGAATTCTCACCATGAAACTCGTCATCGTCAGCGGCTTGTCCGGCTCCGGAAAAAGTATTGCCCTGGATACCCTGGAGGATTGCGGTTACTACTGCATCGATAACCTGCCGGTCGTACTGTTGCAGCAATTTGTCGACGACGTGATGGCAAAGGCCCCGGCCACGTATGCCAAGACCGCGATCGGCATCGACGCTCGCAATCGCACCGAAAAACTGGCGGACTTCCCGGATTGCATCGCGTTTATTCGCGGCAAGGGTATCGATTGCGAAGTGGTTTACATGGAAGCCGACGAAAACATTATCCTAAAGCGTTACAGCGAAACTCGCCGCAAACACCCATTGACCACCGAAAGCCTGCCGTTGCGCGAGGCGCTGGATATCGAGCGGCAAATGTTGCATCCGGTGGCGGTGATCGCCGATATCGTCATCGATACCAGTTTTACCCTTTACCACCAGCTGCGGGATTTGTTGAAAAACCGCTTGGGCGAGAAAGGCAAGAGTTCGCTGTCCATTTTGTTTCAGTCTTTCGGCTTCAAATACGGCATGCCGCTGGATGCCGATTTCGTGTTCGACGCCCGCAGCTTGCCCAATCCCTATTGGGTGCCGCAATTAAGAGGCTTGACCGGCAAGCACGCCGAAGTGGTCGAATTTCTGCGGCACGAAACGGCCGTCAAGGAGTTCTTGCACGACGTCGGTTATTTCGTCGGACGTTGGGCGCCGCGCTTCGAGTCCGATAATCGCAGCTACCTGACGATCGCGATCGGCTGCACCGGCGGTCAACACCGTTCGGTATTTTTGGTCGAAACGTTGGGGCAACACTTTAAAACCCTGACCCCTAATATTATCGTCAGGCATCGGGAGCTACGTTTCCCGGCCTCTTAACCTTCCGGTTGCAACTTATGACAACACCTACCCTGCCGGAGAACGGCGAACATCTGTTGGCGCGCGCTAGCGCGATTCTGGCCCAGGGCTCGCAGATCGAAATCCGCAATCTGGTGCGTTCGCTATACCCGGCCGAAGCCGCTTTCGTATTGGAAGCGCTGGAACCGGAGCCACGAGCCAGCTTGTGGCGCTTGATTCCGCCCAGCGTCATGGGCGAGGTGCTGGTAGAGCTGAACCTCGAAGTGGCGACCGCATTGTTGGCGATCACCGACCGCAAGGATTTGATGGCCGCCACCGAGCAAATGGGTGCCGACGGCATGGTGGATTTGCTACATGTCTTGCCGGAACCCTTGCTGTCTCAGGTGATGGAATCGATCGGCGTGCACAACCGCAACCGGTTCGAACAAGCCCTCGGCTACGGCGAGCATACCGCGGGCGGCTTGATGTCTCGGGACGTCTTGACGATACGGGCCGATGTCACGTTGGATGTGGTATCGCGTTATCTGCGTTTGCGCGGCAGATTGCCGGCCGGCACCGACAGCCTGATCGTCGTCGATCGCAAGGATAGTTTCCAGGGTGTGTTGGCGATCAGCCAATTGTTAACGCACGATCCGCACACCAAGGTCTCCGCGCTGATGGATACCAAGACTCCGGGGATTCCCTACAAAACCTCAAGCCGGGATGTGGCCGCGCTGTTCGAGCGGCGCAAACTACTGTCGGCGCCGGTACTGGCCGACGACGGTAAAGTGCTGGGGAGAATTACGATCGATGACATCCTTGCCGTGATACGCGAGGAAGCCGACCACTCTTTGATGAGCATGGCTGGTTTGACCGAGGAACACGACATGTTTGCGCCGGTCGTCGCTAGCGCCAAGCGCCGGGCCTTGTGGCTGGGCGTCAATTTGCTGACCGCGTTTCTGGCGGCCTGGGTTATCGACTTGTTTGAAGATACGATACAGCAAATCGTGGTACTGGCGGTGTTGATGCCCATCGTCGCCAGCATGGGAGGTATCGCCGGCAGTCAGACCTTGACGCTGGTGGTTAGAGGCTTGGCGCTGGGACAAGTCAGCGGCGGCAATGTCCGCGGCCTGTTGTTCAAGGAAATTTCGGTCGGTTTGTTGAACGGGCTGATGTGGGCGGTGGTCGTCGCCGCCGTGGCCGGGGCTTGGTTTCACAATCCACACATCGGTATCCTGCTCGGCGCTGCCATGTTGATCAATTTGGTGTGCGCGGCCTTTTCCGGCGTGGCGATTCCGGTTTTATTGCAAAAACTGGGTGTCGACCCGGCATTGGCTGGCGGCGTGCTGTTGACGACGGTCACCGATGTGGTTGGTTTTATGACCTTTTTAGGTTTGGCGACGCTGTTTTTACTGTAAGCGATTGTGCTTTTTGTCACGGAAAATGCTAACATTCGAGGCCATACATGAGCTGATTTTCTCAAATCGATGTCCACCGGCACCATTAACTCGCAAAAAACAGCTTTGGAGTTTAAAAGCACCTCACTGACCGTCCCGGTGCTGATGCTGTCCGGAAACGACCTGCCCGCCATTGATGAGCAACTCAAGGAAAAAGTCGCCCAAGCCCCGGAGTTCTTTCGCAATTCGCCGTTGCTAATCGATTTGCAAAAGCTCAACGCGCAGAATCTGACATTGGATTTCGCGGACATCGTGGCAACCGTGCGCTCCCACGGTTTCATGCCGGTCGGCATCCGCGGCGGTAACGAGCAACAAAATCAAGTGGCGCTGGCGATGAATCTGCCGGTGCACTCTCTACACGGCAACAACACCCCGCTGATCAACAAAGAACCCGCCAAAAAGCCCTTGCCGGCCCCTGAGCCGCCGCCCGCCGAGGCCAGCGTCGAAAACAAATTAATCACTCAACCGGTCCGTTCCGGACAACGCGTTTACGCCAAGGGGGATTTGATCGTGACCGCGACCGTCAGCGCCGGAGCCGAAATCATGGCGGAGGGCAATATCCATGTCTACGGTTCGTTGCGGGGACGCGCCTTGGCTGGCGTGCTAGGCAATCCCGAGAGCCGGATTTTTTGTTCCGATTTGCAAGCCGAGTTGATTTCGATAGCCGGCACCTATCAACTGCGCGACGACCTAAGTCAGCACGCCCCGCATAAGCCGGTACAAATCAGCCTGGCGGACCAGAAGCTGATCATCAAAGAACTTTAAGATTTCTAGGAGGAACGACATTGGCCAGAATTATCGTAGTAACATCAGGAAAAGGCGGCGTGGGAAAAACCACCACCAGCGCGGCGATCGCGATGGGTTTGGCCAAGAAAGGCCATAAAACCGCTGTTATCGATTTCGATGTCGGTCTGCGTAATCTGGATTTGATTATGGGTTGCGAGCGGCGGGTGGTCTACGATTTGGTCAATGTGATCAATAACGAAGCGACCTTGAACCAAGCGCTGATCAAGGACAAACGCTGCGATCAGCTTTATATCTTGCCCGCCTCGCAAACCCGCGACAAGGATGCGTTGACCCTGGATGGCGTCGAGCGCATTCTCGAGGAACTCGCCAAGGATTTTAAATACATCGTCTGCGATTCGCCCGCCGGAATCGAGCGCGGTGCTACACTTGCCATGTACTTCGCCGACGATGCCTTCGTCGTGACCAACCCGGAAGTATCGTCGGTGCGCGATTCGGATCGGATGTTGGGCATTCTGGCCAGCAAGTCGCGCCGCGCCGAAAAGGGTGATGAGCCGATCAAGGAATATTTGCTGCTGACCCGTTATTCCCCGGATCGGGTCAAGCTTGGCGAAATGTTGAGCGTGGATGACGTGCAGGAAATCCTGTCGCTGCATCTGTTGGGCGTGATTCCCGAGTCCAAATCGGTATTAAATGCCTCCAACTCGGGCACGCCGGTCATCTTGGACGAACAAAGCGACGCCGGTCAGGCTTACGCCGATATCGTCGCACGTTATTTGGGCGAGGATCGCCCCCACCGATTCATAGAGGAAGAGAAGAAGGGCTTATTTAGCAAGCTGTTCGGGAGTAAGTGATGAGTCTGTTAGATTATTTCCGGTCATCCAAACCCAGTAGCGCGTCGCTGGCCAAGGAACGGCTGCAAATTCTGGTCGCTCACGAGCGCGCCTCGCGAAATCAGCCTTCTTATCTGCCGCAATTGCAACAGGAGTTGCTCGCGGTGATTCGTAAATACGTCAATGTCGGTCAGGATGCCATTACCGTCAATTTCGAGCAGGATGGCAATCAGGAAACGTTGGAACTCAATATTGTGTTGCCCGACGAACGTTAACCGAGCGCTTTAGCGTTCATTAAATTTTCTGCTGCCTGGCGCCGGACCGAATACCCGATTTTTTTGTTGCTTAAAGTGTGAGGAGCTGAAATGGTAGAGATAATTGGTGAAGCAGCCGGAAAAATCTGGCAATTTTTGAATACCAACGGTGAGGCTAGTGTCAACAAAATCACCACCGAAACCGGTCTGGGCAAAAACGAGGTGCAGCGGGCCATAGGCTGGCTGGCTAAGGAAGATAAACTCAACATCGAAATGAAAGGCCGCGTCGAAACGGTCTCTTTGAAGTAGTCGTTCCCTCGTCTTTCCGGCGCGCTTAAGATTGGCCTAAGCGCGTTCGACTCCAATACCCGCGGCTGTGTCGCGGGATTGGGGCTGCCCGGGAGGTGCTTTCCGATTCGTCGTCCGCCGGGTACATCCCGGCGTGTCGGCGTTAGCCTCCGTCGGCGCGTCCGATGCGTCTCGATAACCGCCATAACAACAATAATTTTTCCCTAGCGGAGTTTGTCACCCGAAATGAAAGCCAAAATTGCCACCTTTTTTTCATTGGTGTTTCTGGTTGCCGTCAACCTCGGTATCTGGTCCTACATTAACAACCCTCTAAAAATCCCATCCTGGAATAAAACCATGATGGGATTGACCTTCAGCCCCATGCGTCGAGATTCCAATCCTCGCGAGGGTAAATATCCGACCCAGGAACAAATCGCCGAAGACATTAACCTGTTGTCGGACAAGGCGCATTCGATCAGAACCTATACCGCGCTGGAAGGCATGGAAGTGGTACCCGAGTTGGCGGCTAAAAACGGCTTGAATTTGGCAATGGGAGCCTGGATAGACGACGACCGCGAGAAGAATCGCCGGGAAATCGAAGCGCTGATCCAGCTTAGCAATCAATATCCGAAAGCGATCGTGCGCACGCTGGTGGGCAACGAGACCCAGATTCGCAAGAACGTCGAAATCGAGGAGCTGATCGAGTACATCCGCGAGGTGAAAAAGCGCACCTGGAAACCGGTCAGTACCGCGGAAACCTGGGACGTGTGGGAAGCCCATCCCGAATTGGTTGCCGAAGTCGATTACATCGGCGTGCACATTCTGCCCTATTGGGAAGGCATTCCGATCGAAGAAGCGGTTGATTACGTATTCATGCGCTACCACGAATTGCAAGCCATGTATCCCGGCAAGCAAATCGTGATTTCCGAGGTCGGTTGGCCGTCGGACGGTCAACCCTACAAGCACTCGACCGCCTCCTTGGCCAATCAAGCCAAGTTTCTGCGGGGTTTCCTGAATCGAGCCACCGAGGAAAAACTGATCTACTACGTGGTCGAAGCCTTCGACCAGCCTTGGAAAATCGAGATTGAAGGTACCGCCGGCGCTTACTGGGGCGTATTCAACGTCGATCGCGAACCCAAGTTTCCGATGGAAGGCGACGTGCTGGCCAATCCGACTTGGCGTAACTGGGCCAGCGGCGCGGCTTTGTTGAGCATCATCCTGATGGCGGCGTTCTTGTTTACTCGCAAGAGCTTGAAACTGCCCGGCAAGCTGTTTTTTGGCATCGTCGCCAACTTGGCAGCGTCGGTACTGTTCTGGTCCGCCTCTATCGCCGCCGCGCAATATCAAACCGGATTTTCGGTCGTGTTTTGGGCGATTCTGCTGATGATGCAGGCCATGGCGATTCTGGTGCTGTTGACCGAAAGCCTGGAAATCGCCGAAGTGTTATGGCACCGCAAGGGCCGCCGTACCTTCACCCCGCTAACGCCGCCCACGGATTTCCGATATCCGAAAGTATCCATTCACTTGCCGATTCATAACGAACCGCCGGAAATGGTCCGCAAGACGCTGAACGCGTTGGCCAAGGTCGATTACCCGAATTACGAAGTCCTGGTGATGGATAACAACACCAAGGACCCGGCGGTCTGGCAGCCGGTTCGCGACGACTGCGACCGGCTGGGCGCCAAATTCCGCTTCTTTCATTTGGACAACTGGCCGGGCTACAAAGCCGGCGCGATCAACTACGCCCTGGAAAACACCGCCGAAGACGCCGAAATCATTGCGGTCATCGATAGCGATTACATCCTGTCGCCGGATTGGTTGAAAGCCATGGTGCCCTACTTCGATCAGGAAAACGTCGGCTTCGTCCAATCGCCGCAAGACTATCGAGATTCCCACCAAAGCTCGTTCAAAAACATGTGTTATTGGGAGTACGCCGGCTTTTTCAACATCGGCATGGTGCAGCGCAACGAGTACAACGCGATTATCCAGCACGGCACGATGACGATGATCCGCAAATCGGCTTTCGAGAAAGTCGGTCCGTGGGGTGAATGGTGTATTTGCGAGGATAGCGAACTGGGTTTGCGCTTGTACGAGGCGGGTTACGACTCGGTCTACTGCAAGGAATCCTTCGGCCGCGGATTGATGCCGGATACCTTCTCCGGTTACATGACCCAGCGTTTCCGCTGGGTTTACGGCGCGATGCAGATCATCAAGCAACATTGGCGGCATTTCCTGCCCAACAAGAAGTCTTCGTTGACCTCCGCGCAGCGTTATTACTTCGTCGCCGGTTGGCTGCCTTGGTTCTCCGACGCGTTGGCCCTGCTATTCACCGGCACCAGCCTAGTGCTGACGGCCTTGCTGCTGTACGATCCAAAGCATAGCGAGTTGCCGGTCAACGCCTTTCTGTTGCCGACAATCGGTCTGTTCGCGTTCAAGATCTTGCGCGGACTCTGGCTGTACAAGGCCAGGGTGGCTTGTTCGCTCTGGCAAGCCTTGGGCGCGGCGTTGGCCGGTTTGTCCCTGACCCACACCGTGGCGCGCGGCACCTTGCAAGGGCTGTTTACCTCCGGCAAACCGTTCATGCGGACGCCTAAATATGAGCAACAAGGTCCGCTGGTGGCCGGCTTGTTGATCATCTGGCAGGAACTATTACTGCTGATCCTACTGTTGGCCGGCGCGGTCGCGATGCGGATGGAGCCGCAGTTCGACAATCTGAGCGGCCGGTTGTGGGTGGCGGTATTGGTGGTTCAATCCGTGCCGTATATCGCAACCTTCCTGACGATTTTGATCAGCGTCGCCCCTAACTACATCCCCGGCCAGAAATTGTCGGCCGACGAGTTGGACGCCGAATAAATCCTCCGGCCGCCGTAGCCTCCGCCAATGCCAGTTGGCGGAGGCTTTTTTATTTGCGCTACAGTTTGGCGGGCCATTTCAACGGTGCCCGGGAAAGCCATCCGTCGCTAAGAAACCGAACGTTGCGTGGGAAGCAAAAAGCTGACCGACCCATACGCTTGTTTATCAATCGCCGACGGCGCGCTATCAGCGCGGAAAGCATCAGATCACGCAACCCGGCTAAGAAAATCTGGCGAATTGTTCTTCGCAAAAGCGCTTGGCGGATAAGCCCGCCAAGCGGCTACTTCGGCCCAACGACCTAGAT
>NZ_JBYMAP010000104.1:0-14898 GCF_057766305.1 Methylomonas sp. BG-2
CACCCCAAGCCTCACCGAAAACATGCCTACAAATCTACTTGTTAGGCTTAAGTTGAGGGGATTGGCTGGTTCCCCGGTTAGAGCGCCGTTCCCTGAGCGGAGTCGAAGGGAACAGGCCACTCCCACCACAGCACCAATCCGGCAAGCCAGGCGGTTTTCCACCCCGCAAGCAACGCATCGCCGGTGTTGCGGTAGCGCCGGTTTTTCGAGATAGTAATCGGCCGGAACCGCGCTGGCCGAACAACCCAGCCGCTTTTGCCAACGACACAACGATAGGGAACGAGGACCCAGTGCCTGTATCTTTTTAAGCTATGTGCGCGAAGACACGGACCAAGCGCAACGCCTGGCGCAAGCCTTGGAGCGCCAAGGCTGGTGCGTGTTTTGGGACCGTTCGTCGATTCATATCGGTGAAGATTTGGACGAGGTGATCGAAAACGCCATTGCGCAATGCCGTTGCATGATCGTTGGTTGATCCCGGCTTTCCAAGAAGTCCGACTGGGTGCGCGGCGAAGCCACCATCGGCCGGGAGCGCCGCATATTGTTGCCTCTGAAGTTCGAAACCGTCGAGCCGCCGATCGCCTTTCGCAGCTTGCATACCGAGGATTTCTCCAACTGGCGTGGCGAAGAGGCTAATAGTGAGTTCCTAACCTTGTGTAAATCGGTCAAGCGTTTGCTTGGCGAACCAGCGCAATTCTCGGCACCGACATCCACCGCCAAAGCCTTTGAAAACAGCCTAGCGCTAATCGATGCCAACAGGCTGTCGTTCGAACCGGAAATGATCGAAATCCCCGCCGGCTCGTTTGCTATGGGCGGTAATCAAGACGACGAAACACAACCGGTCCACACCGTCACCTTCGCCAAACCCTTCAAGCTGGGCAAATACCCGGTGACGTTTGCCGAATACGACCTGTTTGCCGAACAAACCTGGCGTAGCAAACCCGAAGACGAAGGCTGGGGGCGCGGACGCCGGCCGGTGATCAACGTCGGTTGGCAAGACGCCAGCGATTACGCCGTCTGGCTGCGGGAAACGACTGGCAAACTTTACCGGCTGCCGAGCGAAGCCGAATGGGAATATGCCTGCCGCGCGGGTAATCGAGGCGAATTTTTTTGGGGCGACGATGCCGGCTTGGCTGAAAAGTATGCGTGGTTCATCGAAAATGCCAGCGGCAAAACTCAAGAGGTTGGGCTAAAGCCAGTCAATGTGTATGGTCTGCACGATATGACCGGCAATGTCTGGGAATGGCTGCAAGACGGTTGGCACGAAGACTACCAAGGCGCACCGGACGATGGCTCGGCCTGGCTCGCGGGCGACAATGACCGTCGCGTGCTGCGCGGCGGTTCCTGGCTCAACGGTGCCGTCGGGCTGCGTTCGGCGAACCGCGGCGGGGGAGACGCCGACAACCGCGGCGGGCGCGTTGGCTTCCGTCTTGCCGAGGACTTACCCTAGGTCCTTTGCACTTTTAACCTTTGCGGTTTGGTTTTTTTCCTTTTCGAGCGGCCGTTAGGCCGCTCGCGATTTTTTAGCAGTCGGCCGGCTCGTCGAAGGCCGCCGCAGTCAGGTCTTCCACTTGGGCAATCGCAGCCAGCGCTTTAGCGTAAATCAGCAAATCCAGTTGCAGCACTTTTAGTTCCGCGCGGAACGCCCGGCAGCGTTCCGGCTGGTCGAAGGCGCCGGCCAGCGCCAGTTTGTGCCATTTGGCGGTAAACGGCCGGACGATCTGGTTCAGCACCACGATCGCCACCTTGCTGAATTGCTCGCAGTCGCGGCCCTGGCGGCGCAGAATCTCGCGGGTGATGCCGAACAGGCTGTGCACGCTGTTCAGCGCGGCTTGCTCGTCGCCGTCGCGATCCGGCAAGGGCTGGGTGACGATGCGGGTCAGCATTTCCACGTACAATTCCCAGGCGGCGTCCTGGTCGGCGGTTTGCGCCTGCCATTCCGATTCGAAAAAGCCTGCCGTCAGCTTGATGTTGGTCAAGCCCCAATGTCGGAACCAATCTTTCAACTTCATCAGCCGCCTCCCGCAGTTTGCTAGCGCGATTATAGCCGCTGTCCGCTCGCCGCGCCCGCGCGCATCGGGCCGGTCTGCCGGTTTAAGGGGGCGGCTATCTGTGTGATAATGACCACATTTTGCGGCCCGCGCCGAATGACGGACGAATCGATAGCCAACCCGCTGGAACGCCGCCAACGCATCGAAGCCATTTGCGTGCGCTTGCTGGCGCGCCGCGAACACAGCCGCCGCGAGTTGTTGGACAAACTGGCGCTGCGCGGCTTCGAGCGCGACGAGGTGGCGGCGGTGATCGACGATTTGAGCCGGCAAAACTGGCAAAACGACGCGCGCTACGCCGAAAGCTACATCCGCGACCGCATCGCCAAGGGCTACGGGCCGCTACGAATCGCTTACGAATTGCAGCAGCGCGGCATCGCCGGCGCCGATTTGGATGCGCAAGCCGAGGAGCAGGGCGGCTGGCTGAATCTGGCCTTGGACGTTTACGCGGGTAAGTATGACGAGGAAGCCTCGCTGCCGCCGAACGAATGGGCCAGGCGCAGCCGGTTTTTGCAGCAGCGCGGCTTTAGCGGCGAGACGATTAAGCTGGTGTTTGCGGCGTTGAAAATTCGGTTGAAACAGTATTCAGAACAGTGAATATCGCCGTTGGCAAATTCCTGCCCCGGTATAAATTGGCGTATTTTGAGGTCTTGCAATGACGATCAGTGAAATAAAAACCTTACCGGTCAGCGAACGCATGAATTTGATGGAAGAAATTTGGGATAGTCTTTGCCACGAAGCCGAATTGCCCGAATCACCGGCGTGGCACCGGGAAATTTTGGATGAGCGTGTGCAGCGCCTTAGCTCTGGGCAGGCTAAGTTTTTGACGTTGCGGGAATTGAAAGACCGGAACCGATGAAAATCAGGCAGTTGCTGGTTTTAGACGAGGCCGAAATGGATTTGCAATGCGGCAGAAGGTTTTACGATGCAAATCAGATAGGGGTTGGCGATTATTTCTTCGATAGTTTGCTGGCGGATATCGAATCATTGAATTTATATGCTGGGATTCATGGTAAACAATTCAGTGTTTATAGAATGTTGGCTAAACGCTTTCCGTACGCGATTTATTACGACTTAAGCGATGAATTTATTATGGTGTTAGCGATTTTGGATTTAAGGCGTAGTCCTTCCTGGATTCGTCGCCGATTATCTCAAAACCCGGAAAACTAGGATTGCCTTTTTCGTTTTTATACCAAACCAAAATTATTTAATTGACCTAACCACAATGAAAAACATGACCAGCGCCGAAATCCGCGCCGCCTTTTTGGAATTCTTCCGCCAGCGCGGCCATGCCGTGCGTCCGTCCAGCAGCTTGGTACCGGGCAACGATCCAACTTTGCTGTTCACCAACGCCGGCATGGTGCAGTTCAAGGACGTATTCCTCGGCAGGGAAAAAGTCGATTTCAACCGCGCCGCGACCAGCCAGCGCTGCGTGCGGGCCGGCGGCAAGCATAACGATTTGGAGAACGTCGGTTACACCGCCCGCCATCATACTTTCTTTGAAATGCTGGGCAACTTCAGCTTCGGCGACTATTTCAAGCGCGATGCGATCAATTTTGCCTGGGACTTTTTGACCCAGGAAATGGGCATTCCGCCGGCTAAGTTGTGGGTGACGGTGTTCGACGAGGACTCGGAAGCCGAAGCGATCTGGCTGGAAGAAGTCAAAATCGACCCGACCCGCTTCTCGCGGATCGGCGCCAAGGACAATTTCTGGGCTATGGGCGATGTCGGCCCGTGTGGCCCTTGCACCGAGATTTTCTACGACCACGGCGAACACGTGGCCGGCGGCCCTCCCGGCAGTCCGGACGAAGACGGCGACCGTTACATCGAAATCTGGAACCTGGTGTTCATGCAATACGAGCGCGACAAGGACGGCAACCTGACGCCGCTGCCGGCGCCGTCGGTCGATACCGGCATGGGTCTGGAGCGCATCGCCGCCGTGATGCAGGGCGTGCACAGCAATTACGAAATCGATATTTTCCAAAATCTGGTCAAAACCGCCGCCGCGTTGGCCGGTACCAGCGATTTGAGCAACAGCTCGTTGCGCGTCATCGCCGACCATATCCGCTCCTGCGCGTTTTTGGTGGCCGACGGCGTATTGCCGTCCAACGAAGGCCGCGGCTACGTGTTGCGCCGCATCGTGCGCCGCGCGATCCGCCACGGCTACCGCTTGGGCATACAGGATACTTTCTTCTACAAACTGGTCGCTCCGCTGGCCGCCGAAATGGGCGCAGCCTATCCGGAATTGGTCAAGGCTCAAGAGCAGGTCGAGCGCGTTTTGAAGAAAGAAGAAGAGCGCTTCGCCGAAACCCTGGGCCAGGGCATGAAGATCCTGGAGAACTGCGTCGCCAAGCTGGACGGCCACGTCATTCCCGGCGACGTGGTATTCCTGCTGTACGACACCTACGGTTTCCCGGTGGATTTGACCGCCGACTTTGCCCGCGAACATAACCTGAGTGTGGATCACGCCGGCTTCGAAATCGAAATGAGTGCCCAGCGTGACCGGGCTCGGGCCGGCGGCCAGTTCGCTGCGGACTACGATCAGGACATACGCCACGACAGCGTCACCGAATTTACCGGTTACTCGCATCTGGACGGTTCGGTGCAAGTCATCGGCTTGTTCAAAAAAGGTCAAGCGGTGGAAAGCCTGGAAGTCGGCGACGAAGGCGTGGTGATTCTGGACCAAACCCCGTTCTATGCCGAGTCCGGCGGTCAGGTCGGCGACAGCGGTTTGATCGAATGCACCGGTGGCATTTTCGAAGTCAGCGACACCCAAAAGCAGGGCGGCCAGTTGTTTTTGCACAAGGGCAAAGTCGTCAAAGGCGTGATTGCCGAAGGCATGGCTTGCGAAGTCAGTGTCAATGCCGAGATCCGCAAGGCGACCGAGCGTAACCACTCGGCGACGCACTTGCTGCACGCGGCTTTGCGCGCCGTGTTGGGCGAACACGTGCAGCAAAAGGGCTCGCAGGTCAACTCCGAGCGCTTGCGCTTCGACTTCTCGCACTTCGAGCCAATGAGCGCCGAGCAAATCGTCGCCGTCGAGCGTCTGGTCAACGAGCAAATCCGGGCCAATAACGCCGTCTGCGCTCAGATCATGGCTAAAGACGAAGCGGTCAAGGCTGGCGCGATGGCCTTGTTCGGCGAAAAATACGGCGACGAAGTGCGGGTATTGACGATGGGCGATTTTTCGACCGAGCTGTGCGGCGGCACCCACGTGCAGCGCACCGGCGATATCGGCTTGCTGAAAATCGTCACTGAAACCGGCGTTGCCGCCGGCGTGCGCCGCGTCGAAGCGGTGACCGGCCAAGGCGCGCTGGAATGGATTGCCCACCGCGAACAGGCCTTGCTCAGCATTGCCGGCCTGCTAAAAGCGGCGCCGGACAAGACCGCCGACAAGGTCCAGCAATTGCTGGAGAAAACCCGCCATCTGGAAAAGGAACTGGAAAAACTCAAAGGCAAACTGGCCAGCTCGGCCGGGGACGAGATGACCAGCCAAGCGGTGGAAGTTAACGGTGTCAAGGTTTTGGCCGTCAAGCTTGACGACGTCGATCCCAAAGCCTTGCGCGACTTGGCCGACCAACTCAAAAATAAGCTGGGTAGCGCCGCGTTGGTGCTGGCGACGGTCAGCGGTGACAAGGTCAGCCTGATCGCCAGCGTCTCGAAAGATGCGATGGACAAGGTCAAGGCCGGCGATTTGGTCAACTTCGTCGCCACCCAAGTCGGCGGCAAGGGCGGCGGCCGGCCGGACATGGCCCAAGCCGGCGGCAACGATCCGGCCGGACTGCCGGCGGCGTTGGCGGCGGTGCCGGAGTGGGTGAGGGAGCGGTTTAGTTAAGTATTTTTGTAAGTTGGGTTGGAGGTCGGTATGTTGGAAGTTACTTTGTCGGAACAGCATCAAGTCGCAATACCTGAAGAAGTTTTGGAATCCTTGAATTTTAAGGTTGGGCAACAGTTTGATGTAGTGGTGAAAGGCAATTTGATTTCTTTGGTGCCTAAACCATCGATAGCATCATTTCGTGGCATCTTGAAAGGCGCTAATACCGAAGATATTCGAGATCGCAACGACAGAGCATGAAATTTGTCGTCGATACTTGTGGCTGGATAGAGTGGTTAACTGACGGCATACTGGCTGATCGATTTACTCCTTATTTGACCGATAACGGAAATTTGATCGTGCCAACGTCTATTCAGTATGAATTACATAAATGGATTTGCCGCGAGAAAAATGAGGTCGTTGCGCTGTAAGTTGTGGCCCTCACTCAGCAAGCCGAGGTGGTTGCACTAACCGAATCATTGGCATTGCTTGCTTCCGAAATGTCTCGGCCATATAAACTGAGTTTTGCCGATGCGATAATTTTTGCGACAGCTAGGCAGCAGAAAGCGGAATTGGTGACAGCCGACGATCATTTTGAGAATTTTTCAGGGGTAGTATATTTTTTCCAAAAAATAATGGGATGGTTGGTTTGGGTATGGATTGATCGAGTTCGTTGGTCAGGAATAAGTCGTTTGGTATTTCTGTCGTGTTTGATTTAGGTGTCGCTATCGCGACGGATTAATTTAACGTCTGGTTCTGCCGGACAGCCGAGATACTTTCGCTACGAAAACCATCCCTGGTTTTCGCCCTTCGGGCCAGCATATCGGCTGTTCAAATTCGTTCCAGACGAATTTTTGCTTCGCCAAAAGAAAGTATCCAAGGACAAATCTACCGGGAACAGATTTGGACGCCAACGGCGCACGGAGTGCGAGTGCCTGGATGGCACGAGTCAGCAGGCGACTCAGATGTCGCTTAGCGTACACGGCACATCCGTGTACCTCGCCCCTATCGGCCTATTCTGTCCAACGCCTCCAGTGCTCGGCGCTGCATACTGGGACTAAGCCGACGCTGGGATGCGGATTGTTCGCGATCGATGTGCCTCACTTTGTTCAGCACCTACGAGCTGAAAGAAACTTGGTGGCGGGAGAATCAGAAAGGTTTTTGGCAAAAATTAAATGAAAACGGTGATTGTCGATACCAATATCGTTTTTTCGGCATTGCTGAATAAAAATTCCAAAATAGCCGCATTATTGTTGCGCCTGCCGTTAGGTTAGGTCAGCATATTAAAACGATAAGGGGCAAACAAAGAACAACTCAATGCCGGAAATCAGCCGATTTTACGGAATTATCATCCGCATGTTCTTGATTGACCGAGAACATCCGCCGCGCCATATTCATATCAAATATGGCGAGTACCAAGCGGTGATGGAATTGGAGAATTTCAATATTATCGACGGTGGCATTCCTAGGAAATGTCGGCAGTTGGTTAGAGAATGGGCGGAATTGCATCAGGATGAGCTGATAGAAATGTGGGATACCCAGAATTTTCATAGTATTGCGCCATTGGAGTAACAAAATGAAACTAAAGCAGATTGAACAGATTGACGGCTACCGTTTTACCTTGACCTTCGAAAGCGGCGAAATCATACAGGCCGACTTGAAAGCGTTGATTGGTTCATTTGTAAATGAAGATGCCTTGCACACAGCCCGAATCGATCCGGACTGGGGATGTTTGGAGTTTAATCAGGGCGCGGCTGATATTGAACCTAAAACCTTGTATCGATATGCTTGCGAAGCGAACCATCAACAGGCAGCATAATTTAGTGGTAAGTCCGCCGAAGTGCTTCGGCATTAATTTAACCGTCGCGATGCGACATATTAAAAAAGCCTAAAAGCCAAAAGGTCAATAAAAACATGGCATTGTACGTTTATAAATTTGGCGGCACGTCCGTTGGTACTGTAGAACGTATCAAGGCGGTCGCCGAGAAAGTGAAAACCGCCCACGACAAGGGCGATCAGATCGTCGTCGTGGTATCGGCGATGAGCGGCGAAACCAATCGCTTGGTGGCGCTGGCCAAGGAGATTCAACCGCAACCGACCGACCGCGAGTTGGACGTGTTGTTGTCCACCGGCGAGCAAGTGACGATCGCGTTATTGGCGATGGCCTTGCACCACCTGGGCGTCGAGGCCAAGTCTTATACCGGTCCGCAGGTGAGGATTCTGACCGACAGCGCCTTTACCAAGGCCCGGATTCGGGAAATCGACGAAGCCAATATCCGTGCCGATCTGGAAGCCGGCCGGGTCGTCGTTGTCGCCGGGTTTCAGGGAGTGGATGAGGACGGCAACATCACCACGCTGGGCCGCGGCGGCTCCGATACCACCGGCGTGGCGCTGGCCGCGGCATTGCAGGCCGACGAATGCCACATCTATACCGACGTCGACGGCGTGTACACCACCGATCCGCGGGTGGTGCCGAAAGCCCGCCGCCTGGATCGGATCACCTTCGAGGAAATGCTGGAAATGGCTAGCTTGGGCTCGAAAGTGTTGCAAATCCGCTCGGTCGAATTCGCCGGTAAATACAACGTCAAATTGCGGGTGTTGTCTTCGTTCATGGAAGGCAACGGCACGCTCATCACCTATGAGGAATCAGAAATGGAAAAAGCGTTAATCTCAGGCATTGCCTTCAATCGCGACGAGGCAAAACTGACGTTGACCGGCGTAGCCGACTTGCCGGGCGTGGCGTCGAAAATCCTGGGACCGATCGCCGCCGAAAACATTGAAGTGGACATGATCGTGCAAAACATCTCGGCGCACGGCACCACCGACTTTACCTTTACCGTCAACCGCAACGATTTCGCCCGCGCCAAAAATGTGTTGGAAGGCTTGCGCGGCGAGTTGGGTGGCGGCACCACCTTGATCGGCGACAACACCATCGTCAAAGTGTCCATCGTCGGCGTCGGCATGCGTTCGCACGCCGGCATTGCCAGCACCATGTTCAAGGTGCTGGCCGACGAAGGCATTAACATTCAGATGATTTCGACTTCGGAGATCAAGATTTCGGTGGTGGTTGACGAGAAATATCTGGAATTGGCGGTGCGGGCGTTGCACACCGCGTTCGGTCTGGATCAAGCCTAACACGGGGTTCGTCCGGGCCGTTTTGGCCCGGATTCCGCCAATCGAGTCGGAGCAGTTTTGGTTGCGATTATATCCCTTTGATCGCGGCTGAAGCCGCTCCGACAACGATTTATCGTTTCCCGGTCAATGCGGCAACGTCACGCCGCGCAATTCGTAAAACTCCCTGACGAACTCGTCGAAGCGGCCCGCTTCGATGGCGTCGCGGATGCCTTGCATCAATTCCAGATAGTAATGCAGATTGTGGATCGTGTTCAGCCGCGAACCCAGCATTTCCTTGCATTTGTCCAAATGCTTGAGATAGGAGCGAGAGTAGTTGCGGCAGGTATAACAGCTGCAATCCTCGTCCAGCGGCCGGGTATCGAATTGATATTGCTGATTGCGGATCTTGATGACGCCGTAACGGGTGAACAAGTGGCCGTTGCGGGCATTGCGGGTCGGCATCACGCAATCGAACATGTCCACGCCGCGCCGCACCGCTTCCACCAAATCCTCCGGCGTGCCGACGCCCATCAAGTAGCGCGGCGTGTGTTGCGGCATGTCCGGCATGATCGCGTCCAAGGTGGCCAGCATTTCGTGCTTGGGTTCGCCGACCGACAGGCCGCCGATTGCGTAACCGTCGAAGCCGATTTGAGTCAGCCCGTTGATCGACTCGCGACGTAGCTCCGGATACATGCCGCCTTGCACGATGCCAAACAAGGCCGAGTCGTTGCCCTCGTGGGCGCGCTTGCTGCGTTCCGCCCAGCGTAACGATAAGCGCATCGAATCGGCGGCTTGCTGGTAGGTGGCCGGGTAGGGCGTGCATTCGTCGAAGATCATCACGATGTCCGATCCCAGATCGCGCTGGACCTGCATCGACTCCTCCGGCCCCATGAAAATCTTGCTGCCGTTGACCGGCGACTTGAAGGTGACGCCCTGTTCGCTGATCTTGCGCAACGCGCCCAAGCTGAACACCTGAAAGCCGCCGGAGTCGGTCAGAATCGGCTTTTGCCAGCGCATGAAGTCGTGTAGATCGCCGTGCGCCTTCATCACGTCCATGCCCGGTCTGAGCATTAAATGAAAGGTGTTGCCGAGGATGATTTGCGCGCCGAGTGCGTCCAAGTCTTCCGGCGTCAACGATTTCACCGTGCCGTAAGTGCCGACCGGCATGAAGATCGGCGTTTCGACCACGCCGCGCGCGAAGGTGAGTTGGCCGCGGCGGGCTTGGCCATCGCGGGTTTTCAGTTGGAATTTCATCGGCTGCTTGCAAACATGAAAGGCCGGGATTATCGGGCCTGTGGTGGGGTTATGCCAATCGGCGGCGAGCGTGGGATTAGAAGTCCAAGCTTCGGTTGGGAAGCTTGCCGTACCCGGTTAAATATCCATCAACAGCATCGGGATGCCGTAGGTCATTACAAAATAGCTAAAGGCGTAGGCAATGCTGACACCGGTCGGATAGGCGAAAAAGCGCCGAAAAATGTAGCTGACGATGGCGATATACCAGACCACCAAGAACACCGCCAGACCGATACCGACTTGTTCGCGGTGGGCGTAATGCTTCATCACCAGCCAAAAATCCAAGCCCTCGGCCATGACCGCCAGGGTCATGATGAAGTTCTCGCAGACGAAAATCGAGGTGTACAACTGGCTGAAGCGCGGCCACTGCTTTTCTTTTAACAGCAGTAGCGCGACGGTGCTAAAGGCCATGATGGTACGGCCGGTGACTTCCAGCGTGCCGTCGGCCGGGTCCGCGATCAAGCCTTCGACAATGCAGCCGGAGATGAAATAAAACACCACGTTCTTCCACATGAACGATTTCGGCGGGGTTAGTTCGGTGGGGTCGTTCAGAAACCAGCAGGACGAGAGGTATTTCAGCAATAAAGTCATGGGCGTCAGTCGCGTGGCGAAATTCGGCTGGGGCGGGTCTAAAAAGCCGGACATTATAGCGGCTACCGCCGCTAAACACGAAACCGGCTCGCCGATCCGGCCGGCGGTGGTTTCGGGTGTATCCGCCGGCCTGGCAAGCAGGGAACGGGCGGGTTCGGCCGAGGGGGGCCGAGCAACGCCGCCGGGGCTAGGGTTTAGCCGCGCTCGGGTGCCGGGTTGGCGCTGTCCTCTCGGGCGATCAGAACCGGCGACAATCCGGAGTCGTTGTACAAGCAGTAACCGTTGCGGCCCAGGCGTTTGACTTCGTACAGCGCGATGTCGGCTTTGTGCAGCAGGCCGACCAAATCGGAGCCATCCTTGGGGTACTCGACGACGCCGATACTGGCGCCCACGTAATCGCGATTAGCCGCTTCGATTTCGATATCGGCGCTGATGCTTTCGATCAAGCGCAGCAGAAATTGGTGCAAGCCCAGTTCGCTACGCGATCGGCGCAAGCAAATCAAAAACTCGTCGCCGCCCAGGCGGGTCAGCAGATCCGCGCCGCGCACCAAATTCTTCATCCGCTTGGCGACCTCGATTAACACCCGATCGCCGGCCAAGTGCCCCCAGCGGTCGTTGATTTGCTTGAAGCGGTCCAGATCCAGCAACAGCAAGCATATCGTGTCGTTTTCCCTGGATGCGTAATTCAGGTTTATCCGGGCCTCCAGACCGCGGCGGTTCAGCAACTGCGTCAAGGTGTCGTGGTGCGATTGAAAGACCGCTTCGTCTTCCTGCTGCTTGCGTTTGCTGATGTCGATGAACAGGCATTCGGCGACGAGTTTGTGTTCAGGATGCGGATAACAAGACACCAGCAAATGCATCCACTCGCGCACGTCGTCGTTCTGGCGTTGCAGGCGCAAATCCGTGGCTTGCGGGATTTGGGTCGACGCGGCTTGCGCCAGCAAGGCCCGGAATTCGTCGGGTTCGGAAAACAGCCGGGCCTCCCAATTGGGCAACAGCGAGAACACGCTGTCAACGGCATGCGGCCAATCCTCAAACAGCAGACTGACCGCCGGATTGGCGATCAGGCATTGGCCATCCGGGTTGAGCAGCAGGATGCCGGTGGAAGCTTGGGTAAAGATCGCTTCGTACTGCTTTTCCAATGCCTCGACGTGTTGCCGCAGCCGGCGCTCTTTCCGCATCGAAGCCGACACGGCGCCGAGCAAGGCGTTGATGTCTTCGGTCAGCCCGGACAGCTCGTCCTGGCGGTCGCCGTTCAGACTCACGCGTTGCTGGTCGCCGGGGGTAATGGCGGCAAGCTGGGCGGACAATTTCAGCAAGGGCGTAGTCACCAGACGGCTAATCGCTACCCAAAACAGCAGGGTGGGAAAGACGACGATTCCGCCCAAGGCCAGCGCCATGTTTCTGGCACTGGCGGCGGCGCGGCGGTGAATCGCCGGCGGATGCAGGGCGACTTGCAACTGGCCCAGCGTCTCGTCGTTATCGAACGGCGATTTCAATGCGCGCGTGATCATCGGTTGGTCCGGGGCGTCCGGCGCCTTCGCCAGCTTGACATCCAGGCCGCTGTCGTTGGCCAAGCGCACCGAGGCCACGAAACTGCCGCGCAGAACCCCGCGCACCACATCGTCGGCGATGCGCGCGTCGCTGGCGTACAGCGCGATCGCGGCCGAATATTCCATCGCATCCACCAATTCGCCGGTTTGTTGTCTGGCGTCCTGTTCGGCGTCTTTAAAGGTCAGGAAATACGCGCCCGCCACAATCGCGGCACTGAGCACCAACATGCCGAGGAACACCCGGATCGATAAACGGATCTTAAGGCTGTGGACGACGTGACGTTTCATGGTGGCGGCTTGAAAAGGGCGGCGAGAGCGCTGGACCGTTAAAAAACGAAGTCCAGCGTCGCCGAAAACAGATTGGAAAATTCAGCGGGGGTTGGCAGTCCGGCGGCCTGCGTATGCCAAAGGCCGATGCCGTTATGATTGCGGACATGCACCAGATCGTACTGTAATTTCAACGCCAGATTGTTGTAAAAGTCCCAACGCCCGCCGACCGATAGGGTTTCCTGATTCGAATAACCTTCGGCAAAGGGTGTCTCGGCCGCGGCTTGCAGGCGGGGATCGGGGAGCGGGCTAGGCACTTGCGGCCGCTGTTCGGAGGGCCACAGACTGCTGTAGCCGATAAACGGCGTGACCGAACCGAACCGATAGCCGACGCTGGCGTAGATCATGTAAAGGTCGGTGATAAAGCCGTTGCCGTGAAACAGATGGCCGAATTCCAGTTGCGCCCGCCACGGATCGCCGTCGTAGCTCAAGCCGGCGGACAGGAAGTGATTCTGAGTTCCGCGCAGGATGTAGCGGCTGCTCAAGTTGTTGGCGTCCGGATAAAACCCGGCCGCGCCCAGTTGATCGATCGCGCGCCGCAATTCGGTCAGACCGGGATGATCGCTATGTAGTTGGGTGCCCACGTACGACATTTGAGCGTGCCAGTCCTGCCAGCGCAAATTCACGTTGCCGCCCCACAGCGGAGAGATGTTGATGTTGTAATCCGGGCGGGCCGGGTAATACGGCGAGGCTTCGCCGGCGAAGGTCTTGATGCTGATACTCAGGTTGTCGATGTCGAAGCTGTAGCTTGCGTCGCCGCCGTTGAAATGAAACAACGGCAAACGACCGTAAAACTCGATCGGCGGCCTGACCCAGGTATAGCTGTAGCCGATGTTGCGTTGGTCGGATACCAGTCCCATGTCCAGGCCGACCCGGCCAATCCGCAACTGCCAATGGCTGTCGGGCCGGTAGCTGATGAAGGCCCACTGCAGGCTTTCCTCGATGCTTTGAGACGGCCTGTCCTTCAAAACCGCCTGTACGGTGGCTGACCAACGCGGATTAATAATGGCGTCGATCTGCAAACCCAGGCGGCTATCGGCCGATAGCGGCAAACTGTTACTGCCGATCCCTTCCTGATCGGCAATGTCGCGCGTCAATTCGGCTTGCGATTGGTCACTGGTCGCCAGGCCCAATGTGCCGAAGCCGCTGATGCGCAATCGGGATTCGTCGCTCAGGTCGATATTCCATTCCGCTCGGCTGCTCGCCGCGAACAGTAGTCCAGCGGTCGCGACTCGGAGTAGCGTGTTGATTTTCATCTCGGGACTCCAGATCATTCAAGATAAAACAGAACCAGTACCGATGGGCTGACTTTGTCGTCTTCCACATAGCCGATGGCGTCGCGGTTTTGCGATACCGTTTCCAGCACGCTGGCGCTGTCCGGCAACATGCGCGGCGGCGTGGCGCGGCCGCTGAACATCAGCCGGGCCCAATAGGCATTGATTTGCGCCAACGGCTTTTCGGTCAACGCTTCGTAAAAACGTTCGCGCAACGGCGAGCCGCCTTGTTGATCCAGCGGTAGCGGAATGCGATTGTTGGGAAGGCTCACCAGCCGGCCCAAATAAATGTCGACGATTTGCTTGCGCGACATGCCGGCGAAGCCGCTGTCGGGGTGAACGATGACCGCAATGCGGGCCTGTCCGGCGGCCATCTGCCACCAGAGTACAAACAACAACAGGCATTTCGCATGGGAGCGCAGTGTCGATAACAATCCTGAAGTCTCCTGGTTTGGCGATGGCTGGAGCGATTCTAGCAAGAATAATAGTCCAGCAGACGGTTGAGGTTGGGGAGCGTCCGGGGATGCTTCGCTTCCAATCTCCTCGCGAACCGCCGGCGTCTTTCCAGGCAAGATTGTCGCTTTCGATCGGTGGGACGCGCCGCTCGACGCGGGGATTCTCGGGCAACCCCTTTTTGCGGATCGCCAGCCCCGCGCTAAAACCTGTTTCATAGGTACTGAGCTGGCGAGGCTATACCCATTCGATCGGCACGCCGGAGTGAAGAAATCCACTTGCTCCCCGTAGAACGGCATCCACGAAACCTTCCCTGAAGGCGCGGCACTAGCGAAAAGTCTTAGCGGTTGACTTGTGACTTTCCGCAAACCTGCTAACTTCTCATCGTGATTGGCGGCGGAGTATGGCATATAGACAGAGTCTTGTTTCCCGCT
>NZ_JBYMAP010000105.1:0-14885 GCF_057766305.1 Methylomonas sp. BG-2
GCCGGACGGTCGTGAACGGTTATTGCGTTTGAACGGAATGCGGATGGCGGGCCGGAACGATACGCCCTCGCTTTGGACCATCGTCGAGGACATTACCGAGGCGCGCGCCGGCGCGGAAGTGCTGAGGCAGAGCGAATTGAAATACCGCGAATTGTTTAATGTTTCGCACGAGGCGGTGATGGTCGTGACGCCTGCGGGATTCGTGGATTGCAACCCGGCCGCGCTGGCCTTGTTCGGCTACGAGAGCGCCGCAAACTTTTGCGGCCTGCATCCGGCCCAGGTGTCGCCGCCATTCCAGCCGGACGGTCGCCATTCCTATCCGGCCGCCAATCAAATCATGGCGCAAGCCTTGACCCACGGTTTTCAAGAATTCGAATGGGAACACCAACGCGCGGATGGTACGACGTTTCCGGCGCTGGTTGCGTTGTCCGCGATCTCGCTGGACGGTCAGACCGCGTTACAGGCCGTGGTCCGCGATCTTAGCGAGCGCAAGCGGGTGGAGCGCGCGTTGATTGCCGCCAAGGAATCGGCTGAAGCGATGGCGCAGTCCAAATCGGCGTTTTTGGCCAATATGTCGCACGAAATCCGTACGCCGATGAACGCGATTCTCGGGATGTCGCTACTGGCCTTGAACAAGCCGGTCAGCGACGAGATTCGCGATTATCTGGAAAAAATCCATGCTTCCGCCGACAGTCTGCTCGGCATACTCAACGACATTTTGGATTTTTCCAAGATCGAAGCCGGCAAATTGGCGATACAACCGGCACCGTTCAGCTTGCCGGCCTTGGTTGAAACCTTGAGAACGCTGTTTGCCGGCAGCGCGGCCGACAAGCAATTGGGCTTCCGGGTGGATATGGCGACCGACCTGCCGGTAATGGTGGTCGGCGATGTATTGCGCGTGCAGCAAGTTCTGGCGAATTTACTCGGCAACGCCATCAAATTCAGCCATCACGGCGACATCGCGCTGCGCTTGCGGCGTGCCGGCGCGGCGGCGGAGTTGCTTCGCTTTGAAGTGGAGGACCATGGAATCGGCATCGCCGAACAGGACCTGGACAAATTGTTTACGCCGTTTTCACAAATCGACAACTCGATCACCCGCGATTTCGGCGGCACCGGCCTCGGTCTGGCGATCAGCCGGCAATTGTTAAAGTTGATGGGCAGCGACTTCGACGTTCGTAGCCGGCCGGGTTGCGGTACCGTGTTCGGGTTCGAACTGAATCTGCCTGTCGCCGAAACCATGTCGCCCCCGGCCCTTGCGGAAACCGGCGACCGGCATCGAGGCGGTCTAGCTGGCGAAATGCGGGCGCGCGGCGCGGCGTTGCGCGGCGCGCGCATCTTGGTGGCGGAAGACAATCCGGTCAATCAACGCGTGGTATCCGAATTCCTGCAACTGGCTGGAATCGCGGTGGATCTGGCCGGCAACGGCCAGCAGGCGGTCGATTTGGTGCGTCAACACCGCTACGACGCGGTACTGATGGACATCCACATGCCGTTGGTCAGCGGCTTGGAAGCGACCGCTCGCATTCGTGGCGAATCTAACCAAGCGGACGTGCCGATCATTGCGCTGACCGCCGGCGTGACTCGAGCGGAACAGGAGCGATGCGCCGCCGCCGGCATGAACGCCTTCATTGCCAAACCGGTCAAGCCGCTCGAATTGATCGAACGGCTTTGCGAGGTATTGGGTCGTGCCCAAGCAGTCGAAGCGGAGATAGCGGCGGCCCCGTCGCCGCAAGCGCCGGAGTTGGTGGAATTGAGTGTCGCCGGTTTCGATTTTGGCCCGGTTTTGACTCTGCTGGGCGGTGACGAATCCGGCGTGTTGGACATGTTGCGCGCCTTTAAGACACATGCCGAAAGCGATTTCGATGGGGTAGAGCTGGCCGTGGAGAGGGGCGATTTGGCGGAAGCGCATCGTTTGTTGCATGCCTTGAAAGGCTCCGCCGGCTATCTGGGCGCCACGGGGCTATACCAGGCGGCGGTCCAATTGGACGAGGGTTTGAGTCGCGGGCTGTTGCGGGAAGCCGATTATCGGCGGTACCAGGGGGCGGCGCGGGAAACGTTGACGGCTCTTACCAAATTGGATGCGGAGCGGGAAGGATAGGGGCGGTGCGGTTATCGCGCCGCCCAGGGCCAGCGGATTAGCGGGCCTTGATCAGTTCGACATCGAAAATCAGCGCCGAATTGGGGCCAATGTCGCGACCGGCGCCGCGCTCGCCGTACGCCAATTTAGCCGGGATGAACAAACGGTACTTTGCACCTTCCTTCATCAATTGCAGACCTTCGGTCCAGCCCGGAATAACCCGGTTCAACGGAAACGAAGCCGGCGCGCCGCGTTTGTAGGAACTGTCGAATTCCTTGCCGTCGATGGTCGTGCCTTGATAATGGACGGTGACGTTGTCGGTTGGGCCGGGCTGGGCGCCGCTACCTTCGGTAACGACTTGATATTGCAAGCCGCTGGCGGTGGTAACGATGCCGGGCTTTTTGGCGTTTTCGGCCAAAAAGGCTTCGCCGGCGGCGAGATTTTCGGCTGGGGTAGTGGCGTTGGCCATCGAGAACATGACGAATCCTATAATAAATGCGATTAAAGTAGCGACGATGCGCTGTTTTACGGTTTTCACGATAACTCCCTGCGATTTGGTGAATGGTTTAGTTTATCAGTTTTCGGCGTTCAGCTCTTGTCGGCAGCCGGTTAATTGCGCGTCGTAATTTAACGCGCGCCGATGGACTTTTTGCGCGGTATTCAACAGCCAAGGTTTCTGCAAATGGCTGCTCCGCCGGTATCCGCCCAGGCCTTCGTGGTAAGCCAGGTAAAGATGGTTGGTGTCGGACGCGGAAATGCCCAGCATGTCGCGAGTCGTTGCGCAATACCAGGCTACGAAATCGCAACTGTCGGTGAAGTCTTCGCGGTCGGCCCAGCTTTTCCCGGTTTTTTGCCGATAATCGGCCCAGGTTTCGTCCTTGGCTTGCGGATAGCCGTAGGCGCTGCTGGAGCGGAACCAGGGAATAAATCCTAAAATCGTCGGCCTGGGCGGTTCGGCGTCGGCGACAAAACGGCTTTCCTGGTGGATGATGGCCATCTGCACCGCGATGGGCACTCCCCAACGCCTTGCGGAATCGAGCGTGGCGCGGTACCAGTCGTCCTTTTCCCGAAATATTTCACACAGGTTTTCGGTGTTTTTCGGCGGCAGACTGGCGCAGGCCGAGAAAAGCGTTAGACTAACGAAACCGATTAGTTTATTTTTCATGCCTTAGCAACCCTAAGCCACTCTGGGCTTCCGCCCGGAAGCTCCGTTTTTAAGAAAGAAGGACAGGCCATGCCCATCGTTGAAAACCGCGCCTATCGAAAAAACCTGACCAGCCAGGGCTTGCTCTATCTCGGGTATCAGGAACATCCGATCAAAATCGTCAATCTGTCATTGACTGGATTGTTGGCCGAATTGGTGGATTCGCCGCCGGTAAACGGCATTAAGGACATTTTCAACGCTTTGCAAGTTTCGCCGATCGTCGATATTTACTTGCCGGAAATGCGGGTGGTCGGCGAGGCGGAAGTGGTCAGAGCCGAAGCAAGCGACCACGGTTTTCAAATTGCGATCGAGTTTCGCCATTTGTCCTACGATGCCGACAATCTGCTGTATTCCCGCCGCGCCTACCGTAAGTCGATGACCGCGCCGGGGCATATCGTACTGGACGGCGTCGATTATGCGTTCAGCACTGAAAACGTTTCAGTCGACGGCTTGATGATCAGAATGCTCGACGTGGTGAAAGTCCGAGAGGGCAGCATCGCCGACTTCGATTTCAAACATCTGGATTTGCGGGGGCAAGCCAAGGTCATCTGGGTGGAGTACGACGAGTTTTCGACGCTGATCGGCCTACAATATCAACATCTGGCGCGGGGCGATTTCACGGGAATCCCGAACTTTTCCGTCGCCGGTTTACAAGCCGCGGGCTAGATCGCGCTGGCGCCAATAGTCCTTGGCAAGCTCTTCGGCCTCGGCTTGACTGTCGGCTCGCCCCAATAGCTTAAGCGCCACCGCCGCGGTGCCGGTGATCGACGCCACCGCGAATTCGTCGTCAATCTCGCCGCGCCAGACTTGCGCCAATACTTGTGGGTCCAGCGCCTCGGCCTTCATATGGCGGCGTTCAAACAGTGCCGGCCAGACTTCGTCGCTCAATTCGCCATCGTGCACGCTTTGCACCAGGCACTCGACATCGGGATTGCGCTCGGTTTCGCCGCCTTCGCCTTTAAATACCGCCATGTGCGCTTGGTTCAACAGCAACGCCGCTTTTTGATGGACCTGCCGGTAACTGGGATGAAAAATGCCCTGGATGCTGTGGCTGGCATCGAACGGATTCAGCAATCTGACCAACGTGTGCACTGGCGAACGCAAGCCCATCACCGGCCGTAAATTGATCATGTCGAACAGCTTCGGGCAGATGTGTGCCAACGACAAATAGCTGAAATTACCCCGTTGCAGTTGAGCGCCAGCCTCGTCTATCGACGCGGCAGGCGGTAAGCCTAGCGCGGTTAATACGTTTTCGGTATACAAACGGCCCTGGGTGTGGCCGCCGGCGCCGTGCATGAACACCTTGACGCCGTTATCGGCCAACAGCAAGGTCGATAGCAAAAACCACGGCAAATGCCGGCGCTTGCCGGCATAGGACGACCAGTCCAGGTCTACCTGGATGCCGTGATCGCGGTGAAAGCTCTCCCTCGCGGCAGCGACGAAACCGGCCAGTTCCTCGCAGGTTTCTTCCTTAACCCGCATCAGCATCAAAAACGCGCCGAGCTGAATCGGTTCGACCTGGCCGTCGGCCAGAATCATTTTCATCGCCCGGTAGGCTTCGTCCTGAGTGAGCGGCCGGGCGCCCTTCTTGCCCTTGCCGAGAATTTTGATGAATTCGGCGAACGGATGTTCTTCGGTGGTCAGCGTCATGACAGCGACAGCGGGAAGTAGTGGTCGATTAGCAAGGCGGCAAAGATCAGCATCAGGTAAACGATGGAATAACCGAAGGTGCGCATGGCGGTCTTATTGTCCTTCTTGCGCATCATCTGCACCGCGTAATACAGAAAGCCCAGGCCCAGCAACACCGCCGACAGTAGATAAATCAGGCCGGTCATCCCGGTCAGATAGGGCAGCAGCGTGGTGATTAGCAGCAATATCGTGTACAGCAGGATTTGCAGGCGAGTGAATTCCACGCCGTGGGTGACCGGCAGCATTGGAATCGCCACCTTGGCGTATTCGTCGCGTTTGGCGATCGCCAAGGCCCAGAAGTGCGGTGGCGTCCAGACGAAAATAATCAGAAATAATAACAAAGCATGCGGGTGGATCGTGCCGGTCATCGCGGTCCAGCCCAATACCGGCGGAGCCGCGCCGGCCGCGCCGCCGATCACGATGTTTTGCGGGGTGGCCTTTTTCAGATAAACCGTATAAATGAAGGCGTAGCCAATCAACGACAAAAAAGTCAGCACCGCCGTCAGCACGTTGACCAGCCCCGCCAACAAGCCCATCGCGAACAAGCCGATCGCCGCCGCGAACAGCAGAACCTGACGGGAATTCAGCTCGCCGGTCGGCAGCGGCCGGTTGCGGGTACGGGCCATTTCGGCGTCGGCCTTTTGATCGATGAAGTGGTTGATCGCCGCCGCCGACGAAGCCGCCAGGCCGATACCGAGGGTGGCATAAACAAACAAAGCCAGCGGCGGCATGCCGGGCACGGCCAGCAACATGCCGACGATCGCGGTAAACACGATTAGCGCCACGACCCTGGGCTTGCAGAGTTCCAAATAGTTCTTCCAGGATAACGCGGGTTTGTCCGTCATTCGGTTGCGGATGGATTTCGGTTTCGGCAAACATATAGAATAACAGTGAACCTCTGATTATTAAAACAATCACAGGCGCTCACCATCCAAGCAATGAGGGAACTATGAAACACAGGTTCGCAGCGTTGGCGCTGCTTTGCCCTGTCGCGTTGGCGCAAGCCGACGACGGCAAGGTCCACGAACACGTATTCGGCAACGGCTTGAAACTACTGGTAAAGGAAGACCACCGCTCGCCGGTGGTGGTTTCGCAGGTGTGGTACAAGGTCGGCGCCAGTTACGAACCCGGCGGTATTACCGGCATTTCGCACATGCTGGAACACATGATGTTCAAGGGTACCGAGCAATATCCGGCCGGCGAATTCTCCCGAATCATCGCCGAAAACGGCGGTAGCGAGAATGCCTTTACCGGCCAGGATTACACCGCGTATTTTCAGACGCTGGAAAAGTCCCGGCTGGAAATCAGTTTTAAATTGGAAAGCGACAGGATGCGCAACCTGAATCTGAAAGCCGACGAATTGAAAAAAGAACTGGAAGTGGTTACCGAGGAACGCCGAATGCGCACCGACGACCAGCCGCGCGCCAAGGTCCACGAGCAATTCATGGCGACCGCGTTTACCAACAGTCCTTATCAAAATCCAGTGATCGGCTGGCCCTCCGACATCGCCAATTACCAGATCGACGATCTGCAAGCCTGGTATCAGCAATGGTACGCGCCGAACAACGCGACCTTGGTGGTGGTCGGCGACGTCGACGCCAAGCAAGTCGAGCAGCTGGCCGAGCAATACTTCGCGCCGCTCAAGCCCAGCGCGATCAAGCCGGTCAAGCCGCAAGCCGAATCCGAACAGCGCGGCGTGCGCCGGATCACGGTCAAGGCGCCGGCCAAACTGCCTTACGTGATGATGGGCTACAAGGTGCCGGTTTTGAACACCGCCAAACCCGAATGGGAAGCCTACGCACTGGAAGTGCTGTCCGGCATCCTCGACGGCGGCGACAGCGCCCGCCTGCCGGCCCGTTTGATCAGGGGCAAGCAAGTCGCGGTATCGGCCGGAGTCGGTTACGACCTGACCTCGCGCTTGCCGGACCTGTTCCTGCTGGAAGGCACGCCGGCCGAGGGTAAGACGGTGCACGACCTGGAATATGCCTTGCTCGACGAGGTCTACCAATTGAAGAACGAACTGGTCGGCAAGGACGAATTGCAACGCATCAAGGCGCAAGTGCTGGCCAGCTCGGTTTATCAGAAGGATTCCAATTTCTATCAGGCCATGCAGTTGGGCACTTTGGAAACCGCCGGCATCGGCTGGCAAAAAGCCGACGAGTACGTCGCCAAGGTCAATCAGGTGACCGCCGAACAGGTGCGGGAAGTGGCGCGCAAATATCTGATCGAGGATACCCTGACCGTCGCCTATCTCGATCCGCAACCGATCACCGAAGCCGCCAAACCCAAAAAACTGCCAGGAGCCCGTCATGCGTTTTAATTTCATCGGCCTGATTCTGTTGCTGCTCAGCCAGTCGGTCTGGTCGGCGGCCAAAATCGAACATTGGCAAACCGCGCAGGGCAGTCGGGTTTACTTCGTGCACACCGGCGGCCTGCCGATGGCCGATGTCCGCGTGGTATTCGACGCCGGCAGCGCCCGCGACGGCGCGCAATTCGGCATTGCCTCGCTAACCTCGGCCTTGCTTGGCAGCGGCGCGGGTAATTTGAGCGCCGACGACATCGCCCAGCGCTTCGAATCGGTCGGCGCGCAATTCGGCGAAGGAGTCAGCGAAGACATGGCCTGGGTATCGGTCCGCACGCTGACCGATCCGGCCTTGTTCGACAAAGCCCTGGCGACTTTCGAAACCGTACTCGGCCAACCGGCGTTCAACGAAGCCGATTTTCAGCGCGAAAAAGCCCGCACCCTGGCCGGATTGAAGCATCGCGAGGAATCGCCCGGCGAAACCGCCGGCATCGCGTTCAATAAAGCTTTGTTTGGCGATCATCCCTACGCTCATCCGGAAGCCGGCTTGATCGAAACGGTCGCGCCGTTGACGGCGGCCGACTTGAAAGCCTTTTACCAGCGCTATTACGTGGCCGCCAACGCGATCGTCGTGATCGTCGGCGATTTGAATCGGCAACAAGCCGAGCAAACCGCGAATGCGGTGCTGGCAAAACTGCCGAAAGGCGAGAAGCCCGCCGAAATTCCGCCGGTGACGATGCCCAGCCAAGCCAGCGAGCAGCATATCGAGTTTCCGTCGACCCAAACTCACGTGCTGGTCGGTCTGCCCGGCTCGTATCGCAAGGACCCGGATTATTTCGCGCTGTACGTCGGCAACCACATCCTGGGCGGCGGCAGCATGGTGTCGCGCTTGTTCGAGGAAGTCCGCGAAAAACGCGGTCTCGCCTACAGCGCCTACAGCGTGTTCGCGCCGATGTATCGGCAGGGTCCGTTCATGATGAGTTTACAAACCCGTAACGATCAAGCCGGACAGGCCCTGCAGGTGTTACGGCAAACCTTCGCCGAGTTTTTGGCGAAAGGCCCGACCGAGGCCGAATTGACCGCCGCCAAGCAAAATATCACCGGCGGCTTCGCGCTCCGCCTGGATACCAACGCCAAGCTAAGCGACTACGTGGCGATGATAGGCTTTTACCAGCAGCCGTTGGACTATCTGGATACCTTTCAAGGCAAGGTGGAAGCGGTCGGTATCGAGCAGATCAGGGATGCCTTTCAACGCAGGGTGAAACCCGAATTGCTGCAAACCGTCACGGTCGGCGGCGCCGATGCCAAGCCGTCGGCCGCCAAGCAAGCCAACCCAGCCGAGGCCGGCGAATAAGCGTGGCGAACCAGTTGCGTATCATCGGCGGCCAGTGGCGCAGCCGGCAAATCGTGTTCGACGACGCGCCGGGCCTGCGGCCGACGCCGTCTAGGGTCCGCGAAACCTTGTTCAATTGGTTGCAGCATGATGTCGCCGGCAGCCGCTGCCTGGATTTGTATGCCGGCAGTGGCGCGCTGGGTTTTGAAGCCGCGTCGCGCGGCGCCAGGGAGGTCTGGCAGGTTGAAAACCATCCGAGCGCTTGTCGGAGGCTACGGGAAAACGCCGACAAACTCGCCGCCAGCCAGATCAATCTGGTCGAGCGCGACGTGCCGGCTTTTTTGCAAAGCCCCGGCCAGACTTTCGATCTGGTGTTTCTCGATCCGCCATTCGGCGGCGACCTGGCCGGCCCGACGTGCGAACGGCTGGAAGCGGCCGGCTGGTTGAGCGATTACGCCAAAATTTACGTCGAAACCGAAAGCAATCGTCCGCTGCCGATCTGGCCGGACGGTTGGCGGCTGTTGAAAGCCAAGACCGCCGGCGAAGTCGCCTACAGTCTGTTGCAACGGCGGTAATACCCTGGCCGTCCGAATGCGGTAAAATGCGCGCCTTTTTCCAAAGGCAAGCCCAAATCCATGAACATTACCGCGATTTACCCGGGCACCTTCGATCCGGTCACCAACGGCCATCTGGATCTGATCGCCAGAGCGTCCCGGCTGTATCGGCAAGTGATCGTCGCGGTGGCGGTCAGCAAGGGTAAGAACCCGCTGTTCTCGCTGGACGAGCGGGTGGCCTTGATTCGCGAGGTCGCCAGCGAATTCCCGAACGTCACCGTGATTGGCTTCGATACCCTGTTGGTCGATTGCGCCCGTAAGCACCACGCCAGCGTCATCATTCGCGGCTTGCGGGCGGTATCGGACTTCGAATACGAATTTCAATTGGCGGGCATGAACCGCCGGCTGAATCCGGATATCGAAACCGTGTTCCTGACCCCGGCCGAGCAATACGAGTTCATCTCGTCGAGCATGATCCGCGAGATCGCCCAACTGCACGGCGACGTGTCCAGTTTCGTGCCCGAGCCGGTCAAGCAACGTTTAATCGCAAAATTCAAATCGGAGTAACCATGGCACTGCTTATTAGCGATGAATGCATCAACTGCGACGTCTGCGAACCGGAATGCCCGAACGGCGCCATTTCGCAGGGAGAGGAAATTTACGTCATCAACCCCAGTCTGTGTACCGAGTGCGTCGGCCACCACGACAAACCGCAATGCATGGAAGTCTGTCCGGTGGATTGCATTTCCAAGGATCCGGCCGTGGTCGAGGATCAGGACAGTCTTTACCGCAAATATTTGAAATTGACCGGTTAATCCTGCCGGGCCGACCCTCCGTATATCGTGGGTATCGTATAAGACCCGTGCGACGCCATGACCAAGCCCATCGCCTGCGACTTGCACGACTATCTGGAAATCGCCTGCCTTTACGGCTATCGGCTGAAATTGACGCTGAGAGATGGCCGGGTGCTGGAAGGCAAGGCGGTCGATACCGTTACCACCGCCGACAAGTGCGAGTATTTGGTGCTGGACAGCGAGCAGGTCGAAACCCGGTATTTGGCGAAGCTGAGAGTGCTGACGTCTGGCGCGAAGTTTACCGACCTGACATTTTAGAACTGCCGCCGATCGCGACTTGAGCGGCTCACGGCGCGATCCAAATGCCGCGCGATAGGCTCGACAAATATTGTCGGAATCAATGCGCGGCTTTAATTAGCGTGGCGCCGGGACAATCTCGTTGCCCCGGCGCCCTGAGCAATTTAACGTCCGATCGCGTAATAGCCCAAGCCGAATTGTTTGACCAAGCGCGGCTCGTACATATTCCGGCCGTCGAAGATCACTTTGTCCTTCAGTTGCTTGCTCAAATCGTCGAAATCCGGGCTGCGGAACTGTTTCCACTCGGTGACGATGATCAGCGCGTCGGCGTCGTTTAAGGTATCGGTCTGTTTGGGGCAGTAGACTAATCCGGTTTTATCGCCGTAGATGCGGTGGGCTTCTTCCATCGCTTCCGGGTCGTAGGCCCGCACCGTGGCGCCGGCGGCGATCAACGCTTCCAGCAGGACTCGGCTGGGCGCTTCGCGCATGTCGTCGGTATTAGGTTTGAAAGCCAAGCCCCACAACGCGAAGGTTTTGCCTTTGACGCCGTCGGGATAATGCGCGGAAATTTTTTCGAACAAGCGGTGTTTTTGCCGGTCGTTGACGTTTTCGACGGCGCTCAATAACTCGGCGTGATAGCCGTAGTCGCGGGCGGTTCTTTCCAGTGCCTTGACGTCTTTCGGGAAGCAGGAGCCGCCGTAGCCGCAACCCGGATAAATAAAGCTATAACCAATCCGGCTGTCCGAGCCGATGCCGTGGCGAACATGCTCGATGTCGGCGCCCAAGCGCTCGGCCAGATTGGCCAGCTCATTCATGAAGCTGATTTTAGTGGCCAGCATCGCGTTGGCGGCGTATTTGGTTAGTTCGGCCGAGCGAATGTCCATGTTGATGACCCGCTCGCGGCTGCGGTTGAACGGCGCGTACAAGGCTTTCAGCAGTTCGGCGGTGCGCGGATTGTCGGTGCCGATGATGATGCGGTCCGGTTTCATGAAGTCGTCCAACGCCGAACCTTCCTTCAGGAATTCCGGATTGGACACCACGTCGAATTCCAAGGCTTCGCCGCGTTGCGCCAGCACATCGACCACGACCTGTTTGACTTTGTCGGCGGTGCCGACCGGCACCGTGGACTTATCGACGACGATTTTGTAATCGCTCATGTGTTCGGCAACGCTTTTGGCCACCGCCAGCACATATTTCAAATCGGCGGAGCCGTCTTCGTCCGGCGGCGTGCCGACCGCGATGAATTGAAACAAGCCGAAATCCACGGCTTCCTTAACGTCGGTGGTAAAGTTCAAACGGCCGGCGGCCATGTTGTCCTTGACCATTTCTTCCAAACCCGGCTCGTAAATCGGGATGATGCCTTGTTTCAAGCGTTCGATTTTGCTGGCATCGACATCCATGCACATCACTTGGTTACCGACTTCGGCCAAGCAAGCACCTGTTACCAAACCTACATAACCGCTGCCAAACACTGTAATTTTCATTGTTACACCTTGTAAACTAATTGGAATTTCGCTGTTGTTTTAATCTGTAAAGCGCTGAAATATCTTCGTCGCCATAACCCTTAGCCATTAACTTGGCGTAGTCCGCCAAGGTCATGACCGTCAGCGGACTGGCCATGCCGGCATGCTGTGCCATCTGCTGGGCGATCTTCAAATCCTTGTGATGCAGGGCCAGCTTGAAGCCCGGCGGGAACAGGCCTTGGGTCATCGTTTTGCCCCGGTGATCCAGAAACCAGTTGCCGGCCGCGCCGCCGGCGATGACGTCGATCACGCGATCCATCGGCAAATCCTGCGCTTCCGCAAACGCCAGCGCTTCGGTGACCGCCTGATTGATGCCCGCCACCATGATTTGGTTGACGGCCTTGCAGGCTTGGCCGGCGCCGACGTCGCCCAGGTGTTCGATACGCTTGGCCATCGCCGCCAACAGCGGGCGAACCCGCTCCAGCACCTTGGCGTCGCCGCCCACCATCATCGCCAAGCTGGCGTTGCGGGCGCCTTCGACGCCGCCGGACACCGGCGCGTCGAGGAAGTCGGCTTGGCGAGCCGCCAATCGCTGCGCGGCTTGGCGCGCGGTATCCCCGGACACCGTGGACATATCGACCACCACGCTCCCGGCCGACACGGTTTTGCAAATCGCGTCAACCACCGCCAATACGTCTTTGTCGGCCGAGACGCAGATTAACAGCACTTGGGCCCGCGTCGCCAATTGCTCGATGCTTTCGCAAGCGTCAACGCCCAGTTCGGCCGCCAGCGCCAAGGCCTTGTCGCCGCTACGATTATAAACCGCCGCCAAATGGCCGGCCTTAGCCAGATTAACCGCCATGCCATGCCCCATGGCGCCTAAACCGATAAAACCTGCTTTCATCCCCACCCCGTTGGTTTGCCTTGGCTCACGCCGTTATTTATCCAGATAAGTATAGGCATTTAGTCCAGCCAGCAATTCTTGTTCGAACGCTTGTTTTTGTTCGGCGCTCAACGCGGCCTGGTCCAGTTTGCGCCGATAGGCGGCTTTCAGCGCGGTGGTGTCGATATGCACGTAATCGAGCAATTCGCTGACATCCTCGCCTTCCATGAATTCGCCGAAGCGGTAGCCGTCGCCGTCCAGTTCGACGTTGATGGAATGGGTGTCGCCGAACAGATTGTGCATGTCGCCCAGGATTTCCTGATAAGCGCCGACCATGAAAAAGCCGATCAAATAATCGTCGCCGTCGGCGATCGCATGCAGCGGCAGTGTGTTGGCGATGTTTTGGCAATCGACGTATTGATCGATGCGGCCGTCCGAGTCGCAGGTCAAATCCTGCAACACCGCGCGCCGGGCAGGCTGCTCGTTCAAACGGTGGATCGGCATGATCGGAAAAATCTGGTCGATGCCCCAGATGTCAGGCATCGATTGAAACAACGAGAAATTGCAAAACACCTTGTCGGCCAGCTTCTCGTCAAGTTCCTGCAAAATTTCGCGGTGATGGTGATTTTCCAGATTCAGTTGTTCCTGGATTTGCTGGCACAAACCGACATAGCGCTTTTCGGCCTCGGCCAGTTCGGCCAAGCCAATGTCGCCCTGTACGAAGCGGGCGCGGGCCTCGGCCATGTCGAACTGGGCGTTGTGGTAGGCCTCGCTGACGTTGCCGAATTGCCCGACCGTGTGCGCCGCGCCTTGCAAGGTTTCGACCTCGGTGACGTTGGTAATCAGCACCGCGTGATGGGCGGTGATGGCGCGGCCGGACTCGGTGATGATGTCGGGTTGCGGCAGACCATAGGCGCGGGCGGTTTCGGCAAAGGCGCGGACGATGTTGTCGGCGTATTCGCGCATGCTGTAGTTGATCGAGCATTCCCGGCGCGAGCCGCTGCCGTCGTAATCCACACCCAAGCCGCCGCCGGCATCGACGGTGGTGATGTTGGCGCCCAGGTCGCGCAACTGCCGGTAAAACTGGCCGGCTTCCTTCAACGCCAGTTTGATGTCGTGAATGTTGGCGATCTGCGAGCCCATGTGAAAGTGCATCAGGCGCAGGCCATCGAGCATGCCGACCTGCTCCAAGCGAGCCACCAATTGCAAGACCTCGTTGGCGTGCAAACCGAATTTGGATTTTTCGCCGCCGCTGTTCTGCCATTTGCCGGCGCTGATCGTCGATAAACGAACTCGCAGGCCGATTAGGGGTTGAACCTGCAATTTGGCGGCTTCTTCCAGAATCAGCTCGAGTTCGGAGGGTTTTTCGATGACGATGAACACCGACAAGCCCATTAACTGACCCATCAGCGCCATCCGGATATAAAACCGATCCTTGTAGCCGTTGCAGACGATGGTGCCGTTGGGTTTGGCCAAACCCAGAATCGCCAGCAATTCCGGCTTGCTGCCGGCTTCCAGGCCGATGTGCTCGGCGGACACGATGCTTTCGACGACGTTGCCTTGCTGATTGACCTTGATCGGATACACCGGCGTGTAGCGGCCGGCATAATCGTGATGGGCGCGGGCCTGGTCGAAAGCCCGCTGCAGGCGGTGAATTCGATCCGGCAACATGTCGGTGAAACGGACCAACACCGGCAGATTCAAGCCTTTGTTACGCAGCGCGTCCGCGATCTCGAACAAGTCGATTTCCACAGCGCTTCCGCTCCGTGGCTTCACGCACACATGGCCTTGGTCGTTAACCGAGAAATAACCGTCGCCCCATTGCTGAATCGCGTATAGCTGTTTCGCCCGCTCAATCGACCATGGCTGAACTGACACTGAACATCCCCGAGTTGCACCAAACACAATCGCCATTTTAGTGGATAACGTTGCGGCTTTTATGACTTTTTCGGGACAACGTTTCGCCGGTGCGTCGGATTGCCATCATCACCCCGCAATTGATAGGCGCTGGCGGCTATCGAATCCCTGGGCGGAATCGTCAAGCCATCGTCGTTCGCAAGCGCCCCCAATCCGCTTGAGCGCCCTAGCGCGGCGGGGGGCCGTCAGTTGTAAACGCCGGGTGTGGCGTAAGGTTTCATCGCGGCGAAGATACAAGGATTCGGCTTGATTTGGCTTGCACACAAACGAATCTGCCGATGCCGTTCGACGACTTCGCGGTCCATGGAACGCAACAGCGATGTCTTGCAACACCATTCTCGGTTGCCCGAGGACTGGGCGAATGGACGATTG
>NZ_JBYMAP010000106.1:0-14686 GCF_057766305.1 Methylomonas sp. BG-2
AAATCGACCAAGCGTTCGAATACATGGATAAAGTCATCGAATTGTCACCGGGGCGCATGTATTTTTACGCGGAAAAAGCCCATTTACTGATAACGCTGAACGAATTTGACGAGGCGGAACAAACGCTTCGTCTGGCCGAGAAGATGAATTTGGCGAGCGGTTTTGATCGGCAAGAATTTGCTAAGCTGAGAACATCCATGGAAGCAAACCGGTTGAAAATTCAACACTGATTGCAAATCCAAAGATTCTCTTGAGCAGACGATTGGGAGAAGGTTTCAGCGCTAAAGTTCGGTGCTTGCTTAGAGTCCGGTTTTCTAGCTAAGTCCTATCGTGTAACATGTCAAGGCTACGCCACGGTATGCTCCGCTAATCGCCGGCATGCGCTTGTCAATTAAGTCGTGTGAAATCTCAGTGCTATGCGCATCCTGAACATTCGTTACAAAAACATCAACTCCCTGGCTGGCGAAGGGCGGATTGCTTTCGATCAAGGGCCTATCGCCGAGGCCGGTGTGTTTGCGATTACCGGTCCCAACGGTTCGGGTAAAACCAGTATCCTTGATGTCATCACGCTCGGTCTTTATGGCGAGACCTTTCGTTTCGACAAGCCGGCTGAGCATGTGATGACCAAGCTGGCCGACGAGAGCGTGGCGAGCGTTGAATTTTCTCTGGGCGGCGAGAAGTTTCGTTCCGATTGGTATGCCAGGCGGCCCGGTGACGATAAGCAGTCGCGCGCCGAGACCGCGATGTCCTTGACCAAACTCGGCGAGAGCGACGAGTTGCTGGCCGAAACACCCTCTGCGGTGCGAGGGCGGATTGCCGAACTGACCGGCATGGATTTCCATAAATTCAGCAAATCGATGGTGTTGCCGCAAGGTGATTTCGCGGCGTTTTTAAACGCGCTGGATAGCGAGCGCATGGATATTCTCGAAAAAATCGCCGGTGGCGACATTTACGAACAATACCGCCAACAAGCCGAAAGCCGTTACCGGCAAGTTGCCGAGCGGGTTCGCCAATTGCAACAGGATAGCGCCGCGATTCCGTTGCTCGACGAGGCGGAACTGGAAGCTAGTCGCGCCGACCTGCGAGATTTTCTCGATCAACACGCCGAATTGTCCAGCCAGCAGGACTATTTACGTCAGCATCAGCTCAAATTGGAAGGTGTCGCCGCGCTTGAAGCCGAAGAGCGGCAATTGGCCCGGCAAGCCGCCGAGCTCCAAACCCAAATTCAGATTCTGCAATCCGATTTGCAACGAATAGCCGCGATTGAAGATGCCGACAGCTATCGCGAACAGTTGGCGGGATTGGATGCTAAGCACTCGAAAATCAGCGAGTTCCAAAGCGAGCTGGCGAGTTTGCGCCAGGAAGTCGCCGGTTTGCGTCGGCAGTTGGGCGTTGGTGCTAGCGATCCGGAACTGCCGGTCGGCGATGGGGATTGGGCTTCGCGGAAGCGGATTATTGACGACATCAAGATCAGGCTCAGCGAGCTGAAATTGGAGTTGCCCAGAGAAATGGCGCAGGCGGAGGCCGCCCAACAGACTTTGGTCGATAAGAGAGCCGTACTCGCTGAGTTGGAAGCGTGGTTGCAAGAGCATCACAGCGAGGCAGTCTTGTTAACCGATTTTCCGGATGTCGTGCAACTCCGCAACCTCAGAACCGAGATCGCGGAACTGGGTGCCAAGCAGAAGACTCAGTTGGCTTGGTCGAAAAATACCTCGGCGGCCTTAAAAAAGAATCAAGCGGCCTTGAGCGACGCTAAAGCCAGTGTGGCGGAATTGCGAGACCGGATTGCGGCAGCCGAGGCAAATATCGCAACACACGGTCAGGGTAGAAGTGTCGATGAAATTCGCGAGCTGTTGCTGGAGCAACAAGCGAGGGTTAACGACTTTCAGGAGTTGTATTCGTTAGCCAGCGTCAATGCCAAGGTGACTAAAAAGGGCATGTTCGGTTGGTTATCGACGAATAAGCCAACGGAGTTTCCCGATGAGGTTGAATTGCGGGAAAGGTTGGCGGCGCTGAAACATGAATTCAGCCGAGAGGAAAACATCGGTTCCGCGCTGGAACAAGCGATCGCCAACGAGGCCCTGCTGCGTAAAATGACGCCCGATCGCGGAAAATTGGTGGACGGCAAGCCTTGTTTTCTCTGTGGTTCCTTACATCATCCTTACGCGTCGAAACCGCCGGCAATGACTGACTCGAAAAAGGCGTTGGTCGACCAGCGCGGCAAAATGCAAGCCTTGAAGGCGGCCATGGCCAATATTGAGACCCAGTTGACCGCTGCGGAAAAGCGTAGTTCTCAGATGTCCGCCAAGGAGAGGCGCTTGCAGGAAATGCGCGCGCAGTGGCGAGTGTTGGTGAATCGGCTGAATGTCGCCCGAGACGGTATGACGATCGAGAATTTGGGCTTGCAAAAGCAGTGGCTGGACCAGGAAACCGAAGAACTCGAAAGAATTAAGTTGTTGTTGAAAGATGTCGGACAGTGGCAACGTAACATTGCGAAATGGACCGACGAAATTGGTGCCAAGCAGGCGCAAACCCTCAAATTAGCGGCGGTCGTGGAGCAGTTGGAAGCCGCTTGGAACAACCGTCCGCCCGAAGCCATTGAAGGCGAACAACAGTTGGCCGCGTTGAAAGCCTCTGAAAAGGCTTTGTTGGACAAACTGGAGAAAGCGTTGGCGCCTCTGGGCGAGAAAATACCGGGCAAGGCTAAGGAAAATGCTCTGTTCGATCGCCTGAATGTCCGGCGCCAGGACTATCAAATACGTGATTTGCGTAAGCAGGGCGTGCTTGCTGATATAAGTGGCTTGCAGGATGGATTGGAATCCGGTCAGGCCCGTATTATTCGCTACCAAACCGAACTCGCCGAACTGACCGAAGCCTTGCAAAGCCACGAGTTGTCCGGTTTGCATTTGGCATTGTTCGAGAAGCAAAAGACGATCGCCGACCACGAAACCCGGCTCGCCGAGTTCGAGGCGGCTTACGATGTCGACTACGGCCAATTGCGTGACCGATGGTTGGCCGGCGGTTTCAGTGATCTGGACAATTTGCGAGCCGTGTTGGCGCAACTCGATAGCGAAGATGAAATGGCCGGGACGCTAGTGAAATTGGAGCAGCGGTTGGCAACCTTGAATGTTGAGCTGGCGGAGTTGGATTTACGCTTGCAAAAAGCCTATGCCTTGTTGCCTGGGCCCGAAACGGCGGCCGATTTGCTGGCCATGCAACGCGCGCTGTCCGAAAAAATCGACATCACCTTGCATGAGATTCACAACCTGGAGCACAAACTTGCCAAGCAACAGGCTTATGCGGAGACCTTTGACGAACTGCAAGAACAAGTGCGGCGCGAGCTGGCGGTTTTTGCGGAAGCGGAAGCCGAGTTGAATTTGATTAACGGCGAGCAGGGCGGTTTGCGGCGGCGGATCCAACAATTGTTGGTCGAGAAGTTACTGCGGCAGGCGAATCGAATTCTGGAGGGCTTGAGCGGTCGTTATTATTTGCGTAGCGGGTTCAGCGAGCACGGTTTGGCGTTGGAAATCGAGGATACTAAGCAGATCAACGTGAGGCGTTTGCCGAAAACCCTATCGGGCGGCGAGAGTTTTGTGGTCAGTTTGGCGCTGGCCTTGGCGCTATCGGAAATTGCCAACAACGGAAGAGCGATCGATTCCTTGTTTTTGGACGAGGGATTCGGCAACCTTGATGCCGAAGCGCTGTATTTGGCGATGACGACGCTGGAGAGCCTGAAAACCCAAGGTAAGATTGTTGGTGTGATTTCTCACGTCGATGCGGTGAAAAAACGGATTAAGACCCAAATCGAACTGGTCAAAAACACCAACGGTTTTAGCGAGTTGAAGATGGTGGCCTGACCTAAGATTCGATGGGCTTGGTTCAGGCCTTCATGGATTGGGCGTCGGTTTGAAGGCTTTGCCGTAAGTGGTGTCGGCGTTGAAATCGTCCCAAACGTAGACCGGCCTGACGATGGGTTGAGTGGGAATGGGCGCCGAGATTAAGTCAAGTACGCCGACGCCCATCCTGGCGCCCATATTGATCAAACCTTTGAAAGTACCGCCGATGAAGCCGTACACGACATTGCTCTGGTTATTGACGATGATGATGTTCTTAGGGATTTCCAGCGACGAGGTGGCGATATTGGCCAATCCGGAACTGAGTTTTCGGCCCACCGTTTCCCCATAGCTTTCGTTTTCACCGGGTTGGGCATGCGCGGCGGTGAATGCGGCGATCAACCAGAAGGCCCAAACGGTTTGCTTTGCTTTCATAGCGTATCCTGAATCTGTTGACGAATCGGTTGCCGCCCGCGTTTCCGGGCGGCGTACTGGGCCAAGTATAGCAGTGGGCGGGTTTACTTTTTCAAGGCCTTGGCGAAGGCGCTACTCATCGTATTTTGCACGGTGGGCTGTGGTTTGGCTTTTGGAGCCACTCTATTGGCGGTTCTTTGTGATTTTTCACCCCGCACGATGTCGCCTTCGTCGATACTTTTTTTCATACTCAACGAAATCCGCTGTCTGGCGGGATCAATTTCCAATACTCTGACTTTGACCATATCGCCCGCTTTGACGACGTCGCGCGGATCCTTGACGAAATCGTCGGCTAAATGGGAGATATGCACCAGACCGTCCTGATGTACGCCGATGTCGACGAAGGCGCCGAAATTGGCGACGTTGGTGACCACGCCTTCCAGTGTCATGCCGGGTTCCAGGTCGGTGATTTTCTCGACACCTTCCTTGAATTGCACGCTCTTGAATTCGGGGCGCGGATCGCGGCCGGGTTTTTCCAGTTCCTGCAAGATGTCGGTGACCGTCGGCAGGCCGAAATCGGCGGTGGCATAATTGGCCGGGTTCAGAGCGCGCAGCACTTGGCTCTGGCCGATCAGGTCGCGAATCGACTTGCCGGTGTCGTCGAGAATGGCATTGACCACCGGATAGGCTTCCGGATGCACCGCCGAGGCGTCGAGCGGGTTGTCGCCGTTCATCACGCGTAAAAAACCGGCGGCCTGTTCGAAGGCTTTGTCGCCCAGGCGCGGCACTTTCTTCAATTGCGCGCGGTTAGCGAAAGGGCCGTTTTGGTTGCGGAAGGCGACGATGTTTTCGCTGATACTGGCGCTCAGACCTGAGACCTGTTTCAGAAGTGCCACCGAGGCGGTGTTTACATCGACGCCGACTGCATTCACGCAGTCCTCGACTACGGTATCCAGCATCCGCGCCAGTTGCACTTGGTTGACGTCATGCTGGTATTGGCCGACGCCGATGGATTTGGGGTCGATCTTGACCAGCTCGGCCAAGGGATCTTGCAGGCGACGAGCGATGGACACCGCGCCGCGTAACGAGACGTCCAAATCGGGAAACTCCTTGGCGGCCAACTCCGATGCCGAATAGACCGACGCACCGGCCTCGGAGACGGTGATTTTCTGGAATATCAGTTCTTTGTGGCGCTTCATCAAATCGGCGACCAATTGATCGGTCTCGCGGGATGCGGTGCCATTGCCAATGCTAACGAGTTGCACGCCGTATTGAGCAATCATGCGCGCCAGCGTGGCGATGGATTGGTCCCACTGGTTCTTAGGCTGGTGCGGATAAACGGTTTCGGTGGCCAGTAGCTTGCCAGTGGCATCGACGACGGCGACCTTAACGCCGGTGCGAATGCCGGGGTCCAGGCCCATCGTCGCTTTCGGACCGGCGGGTGCCGCCAGCAGCAAGTCGCGCAAATTGCTGGCGAATACGCGGATCGCTTCCTGCTCGGCGGCTTCGCGCAAGCGTAGTTTCAAATCCATGTCGATGCGGGTGAAGAGTTTGATTTTCCAGGCGAAACGAGCGGTGTCGGCCAGCCAGGCGTCGGCGGGTTTGGTGGTGTCGGTGATCTGCAAACGTTGGCAAACGAATTGGGTGCAGAGTTGATGCTCTTCCTGGTCCAGTTCGGCCGGCTTCAAGGTCAAATTCAGCATGTCCTCGTTACGGCCGCGGAACAGGGCCAGCGCGCGGTGTGACGGAATTTTGTTGATCGCTTCACTGTAATCGAAGTAATCCTTGAATTTCGCGGCTTCAACTTCCTTGCCGGTGGCAACGGTCGATTGCAATATGCCTTTGTTCCAGACGCGCTCCCGCAGTTCGGAAAGTAATTCGGCGTCTTCGGAAATCCGTTCCATGATGATTTGACGAGCGCCGTCCAGCGCGGCGGCCACGTCGGGCACGCCTTTGTCGGCATCTATATATAAGGTAGCGGCCTGTTCCGGGATCAAGTCGCGGTCGTTCAATAAGGCGTCGGCCAACGGTTCCAGGCCGGCTTCGCGGGCGATTTGCGCCTTGGTACGGCGTTTGGGTTTGTAGGGCAGATATAAATCTTCTAGCAGCGTCTTGGTGTCGGCGTCGAGGATGGCTTGTTCCAGTTCCGGCGTCAGCTTGCCCTGCGAGAGGATACTGTCGAGTATCGTATTGCGTCTGTCGTTGAGTTCCCGTAAATAAGTTAGCCGTTCCTCCAGATAGCGCAATTGGGTATCGTCCAGACCTTCGGTCACTTCTTTACGGTAGCGGGCGATAAACGGGACGGTGGCGCCTTCGTCGAGTAACGCGACGGTGGCGGCGATTTGTTGAGGTTTGACGAAGAGTTCCGCGGCTATGCGCTTGATGACATCCATTGAGCTGTGCAGAGATGGTTGGAAACGGTTGATTTTACCGTAGTTGGGGGCAACTCGAAGCGCCGAAGCGGTTTGCGGTAGGCATAAAAAAGGCGCTACTTCGGCAGAAGCAGCGCCTAATCGAAAGCAAGCTTAATTATTATTATGGAAAACGATTACTTTGCTTGGCTCAGGATATCGTTGTTGAAGTCTTTGTGTTTAGCCAAGACTTGCGCTTCCGCTTGAGCGGTGGTTTCGCCACTCATTTTCAGGTGTTTAGTTTCGTCCATTTTCAGAAGCAGAACGCCAGCAATAGCGATAGCGGTTACGACAGCGACGACGGTAAAGGTATTGTCTTTTTCTTGTTCAGCCATTTTTATAATCCTCATCTTTGTTGTAATAATCAGCCCTTAAAAGCAGAGCTACTCGAGTTGTATGTCGAATGTTTAGTGTTATTTTTCGTCGACGGGACATTTTTTACACTTAAATTTGTTTTGTGTCAAAACATTATTTTTTTTTTGTGTCGGTTGTGGTTGGTATTGTTTTATCTGTTTGAATTTATTGAAAAATATTTGTTTTGCGTGAGACTGGGAAGCAAGGCATGGTTTGCTGGAAGGCGACCCGCTCAGAGGGAATGTGGGTTTTCGCCTCGGTTCGGGGTATCTTAAACGTAGCTGAGCTACCGGTTGGCTATGGAGCTTCGGTATTCGGCGGTTTAGTTGTCTATTCACGTATGGAGAAACGTTTACATGGTAAAGCACATTCACTTGTTTTTTGTGGCATTGCTGGTGGTCAGCTTTTTGGGGCGGGTGGCGCTAGCGCAATTTAAGCCCGAGCTCTTGGCTCAAAAATGGCTGAAACAGGTTCCGCATGCCATTGCCGGCGTGTTGTTGTTGAGCGGTGCGATTTTGGTAATTCAGGGGGGCTGGCTTGCGGGCGATTTCGGCTGGATTATCGCCAAATTAATGGTTTTGGCCGGTTTTATGGTTGCCGGAGTTCGGACAATCCGTGCGCAGGGAGTAAGTCGCTGGCAGTGGTTTGGCGTGGCCTTGCTTTGTCTGTTTTACATTTCGAAAGTCGCAATGACCAAACAAATTTTCTTCTTTTTTGGCTGAGCGGCTGATGCCGGCTATCCCTTGCCGGCTCTGGGTTTTCCTTGGAAGATCGTCACGTTTTGGGTGAGACGCTGGAGCCGTTTGGCGATAAAGGCTTGCCAAATCAATATCTTCTGAGGTAACCTCCCGACCTCCTGTCAATACTCAACGAAAGGAGGGTAGGATGCGAAAAACGAAATGGACGGCAGCAATGCTGGTTTCACTGAGTCTAGCGTCTTTTAGCTCTGTAAGTTTAGCGAAAACAGAAAGACACGGTTTATTGTCCATTGCACATAGCGGCATCGCCTCGTACTACAGCGATAAACTGCATGGTCAGCGGACAGCAAGCGGTGAAATCTACGACAAAAATTCGTTAACAGCGGCCCATGCCAATCTCCCGTTCGGGACTTTGCTGCGGGTGGTCAATCTCAACAACAACCGCAGTGTCGATCTGCGGGTCAACGGACGGCCGGGCCGGCACAATAAACGCCTGCTCGACGTCTCCAAGCGAGCCGCGAAGGAACTGGGCTTTGTCCAGGCCGGGTTGGCTCAAGTCAAGATCGAAATTTTGCGCTGGGGTGAAGCTTAGCGCATGAAAAAGGCGCGAATGCCCGGCATTCGCGCCTTTTTGTTTTCGATGGTCGCGCTAAGCCTTGATGGCTTTAAAGCCGATGTCGCTGCGGTAATAAATGGATTGCCAACTGATGCGTTCGCTCAACGCATAAGCTTTGCGCTGGGCGTCGGCGATGTTGTCGCCCAGCGCGCAGGCGCAAAGTACCCGGCCGCCGTTGGTGACGATGGCCCCACCGACGCGTTGCGTGCCGGCGTGGAAGACTTTGGCGTCCGCCGAATCGACGCCGTCCAGTCCGGAAATCGGTTCTCCCTTGGCGTATGCGTCGGGATAGCCGCCCGCCGCCAACACGACGCCGAGCGCGGCGCGCTCGTCCCATTCGGTCGTGGTTTGGTCCAGTTTGCCGCCCAATGCCGCCAAGCAGAGTTCCACCAAGTCCGATTTTAGCCGCATCATGATGGGCTGGGTTTCCGGATCGCCGAATCGGCAATTGTATTCCAGCACCTTGACGTTGCCACGCTTATCGATCATCAAGCCAGCGTAGAGGAAGCCGGTGTAGGGCATGCCGTCGTCGCGCATGCCTTGCAAGGTCGGATAAATCACCTCGTCCATCACCCGCTGGTGGATGGCGGGCGTTACTACCGGCGCCGGCGAATAAGCGCCCATGCCGCCGGTATTTGGGCCTTGGTCGCCGTCGTCCCTGGCCTTGTGATCCTGCGAGGTGGCCATCGCCAAGGCGTGCTCGCCGTCGGCGATGACGATGAAGCTGGCTTCCTCGCCGGCCAGGAACTCCTCGACGACCACCCGGTGGCCGGCTTCGCCGAAACTGTTGCCGGCCAGCATGTCGTTGACCGCGTCTACTGCCTGTTGCTCGGTTTGGGCGACGATGACGCCCTTGCCGGCCGCCAGGCCGTCCGCCTTGACGACGATGGGCGCGCCTTTTTGGCGAATGTAGGCGATTGCGGCTTCGGCGTCGGTGAAGGTTTGATACTCGGCGGTAGGAATGCGATGGCGCGCCAGAAAGTCCTTGCAGAAGGATTTGGAACCTTCCAATTGCGCGGCTTGCGCCTTGGGTCCGAAACATTTCAGATCGGCCGCCGAGAAGCGGTCGACAATGCCTTTCACCAGCGGCACTTCCGGGCCGACGATGGTCAATCCGATGTCGCGCGCTTGCGCGAAACTCAGCAGTCCTTCGATGTCGTCGACTTGAATATCGACATTGACGATGCCGGCCTCCAGTTCGGTGCCAGCGTTGCCGGGCGCGACGTAGACTTGCGCGGCTTGCGTCGATTGTCTGGCTTTCCAGGCCAGGGCGTGTTCGCGGCCGCCGCCACCCACGATTAGTATGTTCATCATCGGATTATCCTGAAATCAATGTCTGAAATGGCGCATGCCGGTCAACACCATCGCGATGTTGTGCTCGTCGGCCGCGTCGATGACTTCCTGGTCGCGCATCGAGCCGCCGGGGTGTATCACCGCGGTGACGCCGGCCGCGGCGGCCGCGTCGATGCCGTCGCGAAACGGGAAGAACGCGTCGGACGCCATCACCGAGCCCGGCACTTCCAGGCCCTCGTCGGCGGCTTTGATGCCGGCGATCTTCGCGGAATAAACCCGGCTCATTTGGCCGGCGCCGATACCGATGGTTTGGCCGCCCTTGCCGTAGACGATGGCGTTGGATTTGACGAACTTGGCCACCTTCCAGACGAACAACAAATCGGCCAATTCCTGCTCGGTCGGCGCGCGCTTGCTGACGACTTTCAAGTCCGCCGCACTGATGGCGCCGGTATCCTTGTCCTGCACCAGCAGGCCGCCGCCGACGCGCTTGAAGTCCAGCGCGGAAGGCTGGGTTGAGGACCATGCGCCGGTTTCCAGAACCCGTACGTTCGGTTTTTTCGCCAGCGCGGCCTTGGCGCCGTCGGAAACCCGCGGGGCGATGATGACTTCGACGAACTGGCGGCGGGCGATTTCGCCGGCGGTGGCTTCGTCCAGCTCCCGATTGAAGGCGATAATGCCGCCGAAGGCCGACGTGGGGTCGGTGGTGTACGCGGCGTTATAAGCGTCGAACAGGCTGTCGGCGATGGCGACGCCGCAAGGATTGGCGTGCTTGACGATGACGCAGGCCGGTTGATCGTCGAAGGATTTGACGCATTCCAGCGCCGCGTCGGCGTCGGCGATATTGTTGTAAGACAGTTCCTTGCCTTGCAGTTGCTTGGCGCTGGCGATGCTGCCGGCCGGCGGGTTTTTCTCGCCGTAAAACGCCGCGTTCTGATGCGGGTTTTCGCCGTAGCGCATGCTTTGCAGTCGATGGAATTGCAAATTCAGCGTTTCCGGAAAGCGGCTGGCATCGACAATCTTGCTCAAATAGGCCGCGATCATGGTGTCGTAACGGGCGGTATGCTCGAAACTTTTCAGCGCCAGCCGAAAGCGGGTTTCGTGGCTCAACGCACCAGCGTCGGCTTGCAGTTCGGCCAGAATGTTTGAGTAGTCGGCAGGATCGACGACGATGGCGACGTCGTGATGGTTCTTGGCCGCGCCGCGAATCATGCTGGGACCGCCGATGTCGATGTTTTCAATCGCGGTTTCCAGATCGCAATCCGGTTTGGCGACGGTTTGCTCGAACGGATAAAGATTGACCACGACCATGTCGATGGCTTTGATGCCGTTTTCGGCCATCACCGCGTCGTCAATGCCGCGTCGGCCCAAAATTCCGCCATGCACCTTGGGATGCAGTGTCTTGACGCGGCCGTCCATCATTTCCGGAAAGCCGGTGTAATCGGAAACTTCGGTCACCGGAATGCCATGCTCCGCCAGCAGCTTGGCGGTGCCGCCGGTCGACAGCAACTCCACGCCCAGCGCGCCGAGACTTCGGCAAAATTCGAGTACGCCGGTTTTATCCGAGACGCTAACCAGCGCCCGGTTGACTTGTCTTTTCATGCAAACCTCAAAAACAAAAGAAAATCGAGTTAGCCGATACCGTAATGGTCGAGCTTTTTACGCAAGGTGCTGCGGCTGAGTCCCAGAATGACGGCCGCCTTGCTTTGATTGAAATCGCAATATTTCAACGTGGTTTCCAGTAACGGTTTTTCCACTTCCGCCAGCACCAGATGGTAGAGGCCGCTGGAATCGTGCCCGTTCAGATGCGAAAAATAGTCTTCGACACAATGGCGGACGTGGTCGGACAGCGTATCGACGCTGTCGCTGGCATTTTGGCTGTCGTGGCTTCCCATCTAGGCGGCTCTTGGTAGGAGATAATTGAACGACGCGTTAACCCGCGTCAGCTGTTGCACGGGATGTTGGGCTTGATTGATAGACTGCTTGTGCGCGGCGGGCAAGCTGCCCAGACGTTCGAAGTACCAGCCGATGTGTTTGCGGGCCATTTTAACACCGTGGTCGCTACCGTAAAAACGGTATAAATGCTCCAAATGGCTGTTAATCACGCTCTGGATGTCGGCCATCGTCGGGCGGTGCCAGTGTCCGCCGTGCAGCGCGGCGGACAATTCGGCGAAAATCCACGGCTGGCCTTGCGCGGCGCGGCCGATCATGATGGCGTCGGCGCCGGTGTGGGCCAGTACCCGGCGGGCTTTTTCGGGGCTATCGATGTCGCCGTTGGCGATGATCGGAATGCGCGCCGATTGCTTGACCTGTCGAATCGTGTCGTATTCGGCTTGGCCCTCGAATTTGCAGGCGCGGGTGCGGCCATGGATCGTCAGGGCCTGGATGCCGCAGTTTTCGGCAATGCTGGCGATTTTGGCGGCGTTACGGTTTTCAAGGTCCCAGCCGGTACGGATTTTCAATGTCACCGGAATGTCGACGGCCGCGACGACGGCGGACAGGATATTCGCCACCAGTCTTTCGTCTTTCAACAAGGCCGAGCCGGCGGCGGTGGAGCAGACCTTCTTGGCCGGGCAACCCATGTTGATATCGATAATCTGGGCGCCGCGTTGCCGATTGAGTTTGGCCGCTTCCGCCATTTGTTTCGGATCGTTGCCCAAGATTTGCACGGCTCTTAGGCCGGTCTCGCCGGCATAATCGGTTTTCTTCAGCGTGCGCGGGTGGTGTTGCAATTCGGTATTGGAGATTACCATTTCCGATACCGCCAATCCCGCGCCGAACTGTCTGCAAAGTTGCCGGAAGGGCTGGTCGGTGATGCCGGCCATCGGCGCCAGCAGCAAATTATTCGGCAGGGAATACGGGCCTATCTGCATAATTTGGGGGAGTTTCGGAAGGCCGAAAATGATACCTGAAAACCGCTGAAGACACGATGTTTTCCCGGTTTTATTTCCGATGCCAAGCGGGTCACCGGTACTGGTTGGGCTAGCCGAACAGGCGCCACGGGGCGTATTCGGCGCATTCAGGCTAACCCAAGCGGGCGGCTGTGATATTTTAGTCGGCAAAACAGCGGCCTGGCATGGCTGCGTATCACTCAAATTTACCGACAAACCATGGGCGTACAGGAAAACTTCGAAACTCTCCCACTAAAAGACTTCACCGAAAAAGCCTACCTCGACTATTCGATGTACGTGATTCTGGACCGGGCTCTGCCGCATATCGGCGACGGCTTGAAGCCGGTACAACGGCGCATTGTCTATGCGATGTCGGAGCTGGGCTTGACCGCGCTGGCTAAGTACAAAAAATCGGCGCGCACCGTCGGCGACGTGCTCGGTAAATACCATCCGCACGGCGATTCGGCGTGCTACGAGGCGATGGTGTTGATGGCGCAGGATTTTTCCTATCGCTATCCGCTGATCGATGGCCAGGGCAACTGGGGCTCGCCGGACGATCCCAAATCCTTCGCGGCGATGCGTTACACCGAATCGAGATTGACAGCCTATGCTCAAACCTTGCTCAGCGAATTGGGCCAGGGCACGGTGGATTGGGTGGACAATTTCGACGGCACGCTGGAAGAGCCGTCGCTGTTGCCGGCGCGCTTGCCCAACGTGCTGCTGAACGGGACCACCGGCATCGCGGTCGGTATGGCCACCGACATTCCACCGCATAATTTGCGCGAAGTAGCCGCCGCCGTGCTGCAACTGCTCGACGAGCCGGAAACGCCGCTGGAAGGTTTGTTGGAACACATCAAAGGCCCGGATTTTCCGACCGACGCCGAAATCGTCACGCCGGCCGCCGATCTGCAAAAGCTGTATCTGACCGGCAACGGCTCGGTGAAGATGAGGGCCAAATACGAAGTCGAAGACGGCAACATCGTCATCACCGCCTTGCCGCATCAAGTCTCCGGCGCCAAGCTGCTGGAGCAGATCGCCGCGCAAATGCTGGCGAAAAAGCTGCCGATGATCGAGGATTTGCGAGACGAGTCCGACCACGAGAATCCGACCCGGCTGCTGATCATCCCCAAAACCAAGCGCACCGACGTCGATGCGGTAATGTCGCATTTGTTCGCTACCACCGACCTGGAAAAAAACTATCGGGTCAACCTGAACATGATCGGCCTGAACGGCAAACCTCAAGTGAAAAACTTGCGGCAAATTCTGACCGAGTGGATCGCATTCCGGACCGAAACCGTGCGCCGGCGCTTGCAATACCGGCTGGACAAGGTCCTGGCACGGCTGCACATTCTGGAAGGCTTGCTGATCGCCTACTTGAACATCGACGAAGTGATCGCGATCATTCGCCGGGAAGACCACCCCAAGCCGGTATTGATGGCGCGGTTCGGCTTGAGCGACTTGCAGGCGGAAGCGATATTGGAATTGAAGTTGCGCCACTTGGCCAGGTTGGAAGAAATGAAGATCCGCGGCGAGCAGGATGGGCTGGAGCAGGAACGCCAGGAATTGGAAAACACGCTCGGCTCCGCGCATTTGCTGAACCGCTTGATCCGCAAGGAAATCGAGCGCGATGCCGAGAAATTCGGCGACGCCCGCCGTTCTCCGATCGTCGCCCGCGACGCGGCGCAAGCCTTGGATACCACCGAGCTGATCGCCAACGAGCCGGTCACCATCATTCTGTCGCAAAAAGGCTGGATACGCGCCGCGAAGGGCTACGACATCGAAGCCGAAGGCCTGAGTTACCGAGCCGGCGATGGTTATTTGTCGTCGGCCAAGGGTCGTACCACGCTACCGTGTTATGTGCTGGACTCGACCGGCCGGGTTTACAGCATCACCACGCACGATCTGCCGTCGGCGCGCAGTCAGGGCGAACCGTTGACCGGCCGTCTGAACCCGCCGCCCGGCAGCCTGTTCACCGACGTATTTACCGGACAGGCCGAGGATTGGGTATTGATGAGCAGCAGTGCCGGTTACGGATTTCGCGTGCAACTTAAGGAGCTTTACAGCAAGAACAAGGCGGGTAAGACCGTGTTAACCGTGCCGGAGGGGGCGAAAGTCATGATGCCGACGCCGATTCCGCAAGACGCCGAGTGGCTGGCGGTCGCGACCTTTCAGGGGCGTT
>NZ_JBYMAP010000107.1:0-14539 GCF_057766305.1 Methylomonas sp. BG-2
ATCCGAATCGGCAACCGCTTGGTTGCAATCGCTCGGTTCGCTGCCGCCCGCCAATGCCGCGAATCGCCTCAACCAAGCCTGGAAGACCTTGAGCACTTCGGCGCCGACCGGCGACAACCCGTTGGTCATCCTGCTCAATATGACGCCGCCCACGCTACACCTGGCGCATGGTTTGGCGACTTTCGCCCGTGGCGAATGGCCGACGAACGCCAAATCCTGCAAGGCCGCCAAATTGGCGATACAACTGTTGCGCCACGCCGGCCTGGCTTTTGCCCGCCTCGCCTCCGGTTTAAGCGGCGATGCGGAACACGGCCGGTTGGCGACATTTTATGCGCTGCAATTAGCCGGTTTTTGCCTGCGAACCGGCGCCCGCTTTTACGAAGCGCCCTCGGCAAGCCTATGGAAAAAATCCGCGCAATTGTACCTGCTCGCCGAAAAACAACACTGGCTGAATCAGTCGGTTTCGGTCAAAGTCGCCGATTTCAAGAACGCCAGCACGCTGGACGCCGTATTCAAGCGCAATCTGCTATTCACGCTTTGCGCGCCGAACCGCTACTCCGCAACCGAAATCGACCAGCTGTTCCAATTTGCCGGACAAACTCAGCATCTGCTGGATCTGCGCCGCCAGGATGTCGGCGATTTCGATTTTTATTGGGAACTGACCGATAGCGAACCCAAACCGCGCAAGCACCCGAAATGGCCGCTACCCAAGGACTCGCTGGCGATTTCCACCCAACGCTTGGGGCGGGCGTTGCAACAGGGCGAAATCAGCGTCGAGATGGCCGTCGCCACCCGCAATCGCCTGGCTCAGCATTTATTGGGCTACGACCAGATCTTTTCGTCGCTCACCATCGGCCCCGCGCAGCCCGCCCGGCTGTTGACCGGTTTCGCCGCGGTTAGCGGCTATCTGCAAAGCGAAGACAGGCTCTCCAAAATCATGCGCTTGAGTGAGCAAAACCACGGCAGCCGTGCGGCGTTGCATAATATGACGCTGATGCCGTTGGAACACGAAAAGAGCTTTTTCAACCAATCGGCGAAGTCGAACGGCGCCGGCCATTTGGACAGCTTCGAAGTCCGCCTGCTGCGTTCGACCAGCAAGCAATTCCTGGTTGCTGAAAGCACAACCGGCAACTTTGGCAACGGCGATATCGCGTTGCTGTATCGCGAGCAACTCGCCGCCAAATTGGTGATCATCCGCCAGCAAACGCTGTTCGACGATGCCAGCTTGTTGCTGTTGGAACCGATACCCGGAAAAATCGAACCTTATGCAATCGACAACCCGCTCGGCAGACAGCAGTGCGCTTTATTGATTGACGCCGACGAAGCGGCTCCGGAAATCATCCTGCCCGCCGGCAAATACGGCACTCAAACCGACATCGGGCTGGTCCATTTCAAATCCGTGACGCTGCTTGCCTGCGTCGAACACAGTCCTTGGTTTAACCGTTTCAAGATTCGGGTCGGTTCGTAATGCCGTTGGGGACGTGGGCGGCGGCCACTTGATGCCGCACCGCGGAATCGCAATGGCCTTTTTGGTCGTCGAAGAAAATATCGGCGCCAAAGGCTTTCAAAAATGCGCCCTTGGGCATGCCGCCCAGGAACAAGGCCTCGTCAATTCTAATCTCCCAAGCGCGTAGGGTTCGCACCACCCGTTCGTGGGCCGGGGCGGCGCGCGCGGTGACCAACGCGGTGCGAATCGGCGCGGTTTCCGGACCGAAATGGGCCTGTATCCGATGCAGTGCGCTTAAAAACGCTTTGAGCGGCCCGCCCGGCAGTGGCGTATGGGCTTCGTTACGTTCATTGGCCGCGAACGCCGCCAAGCCGTGTTGCTGGTAAATGCGTTCCGAATCGTCGGAAAATAGGACCGCATCGCCGTCGAACGCAATCCGCAATTGCGAGGTCGGATTGCTGGCCGCGCCGGACACAATGGTCGCCGCCGGACAACCGGCATCCAGCGCTTTGCGCACGTCGTCGCCATTCGCGGACAAGAACAGATGGGCACCGAATGCCGGAATATAGGCATAAGGCGAAACCCCGCTGGTGAACGCGGCACGGGTGATGTTGAGTTGATGGTGGGCGATGCTGTTAAAAATCCGCAATCCGGTATCCGCGCTGTTTTGCGACAGCAAGATGATTTCCACCATGGGCTCGTCCGGGAAGGCCAGATTCAGATCGAGAAACTTCTTGACCAGCGCGAACCCGAATCCCGGCTGGAGAATTTCGTTCTCGTGTTCGATCTGATAACGGCAAAAAGCCTCCTTGCCTTCGGTCTCGAAAATCCGGTGCGACTCGTCGAGGTCGAACAAAGCTCGCGACGATACCGCGACGACCAATTTTTGACCGGGCTTGTCTGCAGCCATCGCGGTCAATCCTTGACTCTGAACACGTTAACCGAGTCCAGGTTCAAGGTTTTCTTGACCTTGGCGGCATAGGCGGCCGCGTCGTATTGGCTGGGGAAGCCGTCCACGCTTAAGCGGTACCAGGTTTCGCCCTTGGCTTCGCTTTTCGCGACCTTGGCCGGAACGCCCTTGCCGGCAAATTCCTCGGCCTTGCGCTTGGCATACCAATCCTGCTTGAATGCGGTGAGACTGACCGCCCAATTTTCCGGCACGGGCTCCGGTTTCTTCTTCTCGGGCTTGACCGCCGGAGTCGCGGCGGCGAGCGGTCGAGCTTTTTCCAGCGCGCCGACTTTTGCCTGTAACGCCTCGATCGCGGCGCCGATTTGCATGTCGCGGTTTCCGAGTTCGGCCAATTGTTTGCCGACATCGCCACCAGCCGACGGTCCGCCGCCACCCGCCAACGATTTTTTCAGCTCGGTAATTTGCGCGGTCAACACGCCATTACCAACCGACAATTCGTCTAATTGCTTGCGAAACATTTCCTGTTCGGCGGCATTGGCCGCCGGGGCATTGGCGGCTTGCTCCTGCAATTCGCCGATAATCGTCACCAACTCGCCGACTTGCGATTTGGCGATCATCCCCTGTATGCCCAAGCCGGTACCCAGCAGCAATGCCACCGCCGCCACGCCGTTGGCAACGTAAGCCGCGACCGGTTTTTTATTGGACATCGCGTCCAAGCCGCGCTTGGTTTTCTTCTGTTCGGTCTGTAAACCGTCAACGGTTTCCAGACACGTCGCCAATTGGCCTTTTTCGGCCTTTTCCAGAATGTCCGCCTTCATCTGGCGCTGGTGGCGTTTTAATTCGTCGATTTGGTGAGTCAACGCCGCGATTTCGGCGGAGTGGTCCACCATCCGCGCTACCGGCGCCGAGGCAGCCACCGAGATCGGCTCAGGCGCCGGTGGCTCGGGTATCGAATCGGCCGGCGGCGCCCGCCCGGCACTCTCCATTTCGAATTCATCGTCATCGGCCAACGGCTCGGCCAGTGAAGTTTCGACCCCGGCACTCGCCGCGCCAAGCTCAAACCCCTCCGCCAGATCGGCAATGTCGTCGTCGCCAAATTCGTCGATTGCGGCCGCGGGGATTTGCGGTTCGGCTGGCATGGGTTTGACGTACTCGTCGTCCGCCGAGATGTCGAAATCGGCCGTCAGAAATTCGGCGTTGCCACCCGGTGCCCCAGCGTCTGAAAATTCGTCGATTTCTCGCATGGCTTCCAATTCGTCCCTTGCGTCACTGACCACTAATTCAGGAATCTCAACGGCTTCGGATTCGTCGTCGATGGCCTCGATAGCCCGGTCGGCGGCGTCCGGGTCCGGAAACGGCTCGACCTCCAGCTCCAACTCTTCCAACTTGGCTTCGGCGGCGATATCGACCAAATCCGCGAATTCGTCGTCCAGCATTTGCTCGTGTTTGGGATTGATGTCGATGGCCTCGCCAAACTCGTCACCCAGTGTGTCGGCGGCAAGTTCCAGGTCCGGCCTTGCTGGCTCGTCCGCCAGCAAGGCGTCGATGTCGGCGAATTCATCGCGTTCCACCGCGACCGAGCCGGCCACCACTTCGTGGTCAACTAACAAGCGATCGATCGCTTCGTCGTCGTCGATCAGACCGACCTGCTCGGACGCGGCTTCGCCGATATTCAGCATCGCATCCAAATCGTCGGCGAACGCATCCAGGGTTTTCTTGGGTTTTTTAGTCGTCGGCTCGGCCATTTCGGTTTTTCTCCGTTTTCAGAGGTTCAACGCTCGCGCCGCGGCGACCGGTAACGCCGAGTCATTTGACGGCGGTGACCAGCGCGTTGACATCCTGGCGATGCCTCAACGCCAGTTCGCGAAATCCGATATCGGCCATCTGACGCAACGCCACGCCTTCGCGCATGATGTGATCCTCGGATTCATCGCTAAACAGGTGAATGATCCAGTGCTCCAATAAGTCCAGACGGTTGATGCCGGTCAGGGTCTCGAAATAACTGGCCACCTCGCGCTGGGTATTGCGGGTATGGGCTGGAATGTCGTCCAAGGCATAGCGATCGCCACACACAAACCGGCCGTCTTTTTTCAACACCCGATAAATTTCCGCCAACACATCGCGGCGATATTCGCACTGAAAATTATGCAAGGTGTATGCCGACGCCACGACATCGACGCTGGCCGTCGCCAAGCCGCGCAACGCGGTCAAGGCATCGGCGCCGCTAAATTCCAGGCGGCCCAGATCGGCCCAGTGACTCAAGCTTTCGCGGGCTTGCGCTTGCATCGTCGGCTCGTTATCCACGCTGAATACCGTCAAATTGTCGGCGGACGTCAAGATCGACAAGGTGGTGATACCGGTACCGCCGCCCAGCTCGACGACCCGCGCCAGCGCATCCCGCGTCCGGCAATACGCGCCGACTTCGACCCCGACCAAACGGCTCATTTCGGCCGCGAACGGGCAAATCAACTTCAACATTTGATATTCGCGGCCAATTACGCCGGAAAACATCGCATCAAACGGCGTATCGGCCGTCATGGCGCCACCTTTAATTTCAATTTGGCGTCATACGCCGCCAACTGCTCGGGGGTGGCCTCGATCTGAAATTTCTCCTTCCATTCGTTGTAGGGCATGCCGTACACGATTTCCCGAGCCTGCTCGTAATCCACATCCGCCCCCCGCTCGGCGGCGGCAGCGGCATACCATTTGGCGAGACAATTGCGGCAAAAATCGGCCAGTAGCATCAGTTCAATATTTTGAACTTCGGTATGGGTTTGCAGATGCTTGAGCAATTGCCTGAACGCGGCGGCCTCGAGCTCCGTGTTAATGTCGTTTGCCATGAATTCCTCCCATAAAAGCCGCATTTTACCAGCAATACCGGCCACCTCATGTACATTTGGAATCAAAGAATCTACAATGCGCTTCCGTCGATTTGCCCCCTGCATCGCTCCGTGAACACGATACACAGTTCATCCTTGGCATTTTATCCGGCCGGCTACCACAAGCCGCGGCCGAGCGATGCGGAGCAAAATCCAGCGCGGACAGCATTGGAAAGCGGCACGGCTAAGCCGCCCGCCGTTGCGGCGCGGCCTTCGGAGCCGACAGCGATCGATTCGATTTTGACCAGCAATCCGCTTATCAAGACCGATGAACAAGGCTTGATTGCCGACCCTAGAGCCCGAAAAGCCTTGAATGCCTATAGCCAGACCATTAACCAATCGAACCGCCAACGCGTCGCCGAACTGGTAACCGGGATCGATTTTTACGCCTAACCGTTTCTTTAATCACCACCGACTAACGTATGAAGCCCGTTTTAGAGTTCTTTCCTATCGTCTTATTCTTTGTGGCTTACAAGCTTTACGACATTTACGTGGCCACGGCGGTAGTGATTGGCGCGACCATCGTGCAAGTCGCGGCCTACTGGCTACTCTACCGGAAAGTGGAAACCATGCACTGGATCACGTTGGGATTGATCCTGGTGATGGGCGGCGCTACCTTGTATCTGCAAGACGAACAATTCATCAAATGGAAATTGACGATTATCGAATGGCTATTCGGCGGCGCGTTTTTGGCCAGCCAATTTATCGGCAACAAAACCTTTATCGAGCGCATGATGGGCGCCAACCTCGAGTTGCCGGCGCGTATCTGGAAACGGTTGAATCTGAGCTGGTCCTTGTTTTTTATCGGTGTCGGCTTTTTGAATCTCTACGTGATGGCGCATTACAGTACCGACGACTGGGTCAGCTTCAAAACCTTCGGCGTGCCCGGCCTGATGGTGGTTTTCATCGTCGTGCAAATGGCGTTTTTATATAAGCACGTGCCGGCCCCGGAGACCAAAAAATAATGCTTTACGCGATCATCGCCGAAGACCGGCCCGGCAGCTTGGCCCAGCGCTTGGCCGCCAGACCGGCCCACTTGGAGAGACTGCAACACTTGCAGAATGAGGGACGCTTGGTCTTGGCCGGCCCGAATCCGGCCATCGACAGCGACAATCCGGGAGACGCCGATTTCAGCGGCAGCCTGATTGTCGCGGAATTCGCCGATCTCGGCAGCGCCCAAACCTGGGCCGACGCCGATCCGTATTTTTCCGCCGGCGTTTACGCCAGCGTTATCGTCAAACCTTTCAAACAAGTATTTCCCCAATGACTACCGACAACATTCGCCAAAAACTCGAAGCCGCCTTTCAGCCCGATTTAATCGAAATCATCGATCAAAGCGCCGCCCACGCCGGACACGCCGGCAACCAGGGCGGCGGGCATTTTTACGTGACGTTGGTCAGCGCCGCGTTCGACGGCAAATCGTTGGTCCAGCGTCATCAGCTGGTTTATCAAGCGCTGGGCGACATGATGAAAGACGAAATTCACGCCCTCGGCATCAATGCCTTAACCCCTACCGAAAACAGCAAAGGAAATACTTGATATGAAATTAAAACTCATCCCGCTGATCCTGGCCGGTACCGCCCTGCTCCACGGTTGCACCCAAGAGAAGGCTCAGGAAGCCGCTCCGGCGGCGCCGACCGTCAGCAAAGAAGACGCGGTTGCATCGGTCAACGGCACCTATATCGGCAAAAAAACCTTGGAGACACTGGAAAAGGAAATCTCCGAGCGCAGCCAAGGCCAATCCTTCCCAAAAGAGCAATTGCTGGAAGAGTTGATTCAACGCGAATTGCTGATCCAATTGGCGGTGCAAAAGCAACTGGATAAAAGCCCGGAAGTGATGGAGCGCCTGGCCACGATCCGCAACTCCCTGCTTTCGCAAGCGGCTTTACAGGATTATTTGAAATCCAACCCGGTCTCGGACGAAGAAATCAAGGCCGAATACGATTCTAAAATGGCGAATGCCGGCAACGAGTACAAAGCCAGCCACATATTGGTCAAAACCGAAGACGAGGCGAAAAAACTGATCGCCGAATTGGAAAAGGGTGGAAACTTTGCCGAGCTAGCCAAGAAAAACTCAATCGACCCAATGGGCTCCGAAGGGGGCGATTTAGGTTGGTTTACCGCCGACCGCATGGTGCCGCCATTCTCCGAAGCCGTGGTGGCTCTGGAAAACGGCAAGTACACCAAACAACCGGTCCAAACCCAATTCGGCTGGCACGTGATATTCCGCGAAGACTCCAGGGCAGTCACCCCGCCGCCGTTCGACGCCGTCAAGGAGCAATTGCGGCCGATGTTGCAACGCCAAAAAGCGCAAGCCATGATCGAAAACATGCGTAAGAGCGCGAAAGTCGAAATCATGTTACCGCCGGAACCGGCAAAACCAACGGAAACGCCTCAATCGGCGGCACCCGCCGACACCGCACCGGCGCCAACCGCCGACAAACCGGCGGAAGCTCAACCCGCGGAAGCAGCCCCCGCTACAAAATAATCCACTATCGCACAGGGCTACTCAGCCCTGTGCCTTCACTCCGCCAGCGTTAACCGGCCCGCTACTTTACTCTAAAACCTAAGCCGCTTGCGCCGGTTGATTGCGCAAATTTTCGTCGATCAAGGCTTTGATACTGGCGGTACATTTACCGCAAACCCCACCCGCGCCGGTGCATTGCATAATCTGCTTGCGGCTGCATACACCTTCGTTCAAAGCTTGCTCTACCTGCCTATCCGTGACTGCTTTACAAACACAAATGTACATGGAATCCTCTCGGCAAATACAATCTGTATGTAATGATAACAATTATCATTTGGAAGTAAAGCGCTAAAATCCGATTTTGAATCGATCAGAACTAAAAAATACGAACCGGGTCGAACAGACTATTGCCGCACCAAGTTGAGGAAATTCGCGGCCTTGAGGCATGACAACGAATTGCAAAATTCGCTTCGTTCATGTTTAAATAGCCAGCTCATTATTTTGTCATTAACTACAGGGCCAGTGATGCAAGACTATCAAACCCAACAACCCACAGTGTTGAAGATACTGGACGCTCATCGAGAGATGCCGGGGAATCTGTTGCCGATACTGCATGGTATTCAAGACACCTTGGGTTACATTCCGCCCGACGCAGTGCCGGATATCGCCAAAGCGCTGAATCTCTCCAAGGCGGAAGTTCACGGGGTCGTTAGTTTTTACCATTATTTCCGGGTTACCCCGCCTGGCAAGCATACGATACGCATCTGCCGCGCCGAGTCCTGCCAGTCCATGAACAGCAAGTCCCTGGAAGCCCACGCAAAACAGACGCTGAGCATCGATTTTCACGAGACGTCCGCCGACGGAATGTTTTCACTAGAACCGGTTTACTGTCTGGGGAATTGCGCATGCTCCCCCGCTATCACAATAGATAACGAAGTGTTCGGCCGAGTGTCGCCGGAAAGATTCGATCAGTTGTTAGCCACTTTTAAAGGTACCGAATAATGACCCGCCTGTTTATCTCCCGCGACTCCACAGCGTTGTCATTGGGCGCTGAACTTGTCGCTCAGACCCTGCAACAACATACCGCCGGCCAAAACATTGAAATCATCCGCAACGGTTCGCGCGGCTTGTTCTGGTTGGAACCACTCATTGAGGTCGAAACCGACGCGGGCCGAGTCGCCTATGGCCCGGTACAACCGGAAGACGTCGCCTCCCTGCTGGAATCCGGCCTGTTGGAAGGCAAACCACACCCCTTATATCTGGGCAATATAGAAGCCCTCCCCTATTTTAAAAACCAAAGCCGCCTGACCTTTGCTCGCGTCGGCTTGACCGATCCGGTCAGTCTTAGCGACTATCTCGCCCATGACGGCTATCGCGGACTGAAAAATGCATTGAATCTGCAGCCCGCCGACATCGTTAAACAAGTCACCGATTCCGGCTTGCGCGGCCGCGGCGGCGCCGCATTCCCGACCGGCATTAAGTGGAATACCGTGTTAAACGCGCCGGCAGAGCAAAAATACATCGTCTGCAACGCCGACGAAGGCGACTCCGGTACCTTCTCCGACCGGATGATCATGGAAGGCGATCCCTTCGTGTTGATCGAGGGCATGACGATTGCCGGCTTGGCGGTTGGCGCCACCCAGGGTTACATCTATCTGCGCATCGAATATCCTCACGCCAAAATCGCCCTGAACCAAGCCATAGCATCCGCCTATGAAAACGGTTATCTCGGCGAAAACATTCAAGGCAGCGGCAAGACCTTCCACGTGGAAGTGCGCAGTGGCGCCGGCGCTTACGTCTGCGGCGAAGAGACCTCACTGCTGGAAAGTCTGGAAGGCAAACGCGGTCTGGTCCGCTTCAAGCCGCCGCTGCCGGCCATCGTCGGTTTGTTCGGAAAACCCACCATCGTCAACAACGTGATTTCGCTGGCCTCGATTCCGGTCATTCTGGATAAGGGCGGCGAATACTACAAAAATTACGGCATGGGCCGTTCGCGCGGCACCTTGCCGATTCAATTGGCCGGCAACATCAAGCACGGCGGCCTGTTCGAAGCCGCATTCGGCGTTACTTTACGAGAACTGCTATACGACTACGGCGGTGGTTCCGCCAGTGGCCGGCCGATTCGGGCAGTACAAGTCGGCGGTCCGTTGGGTGCCTATATGCCGGAAAGCCAGTTCGACACCCCGCTCGACTACGAAGCCTTCGCCGCGATCGGTGCGGTGCTGGGCCACGGCGGCATCGTCGTTCACGACGACACCACCAGTCTGGCCGACATGGCCCGCTATGCGATGGAGTTTTGCGTCGAAGAATCCTGCGGCAAATGTACGCCGTGCCGAATCGGCTCAACTCGCGGCGTCGAAGTCATCGACCGCATCCTTGATAACGTCGACAAAGCCAAGAACACCGAACTGCTGCGCGATTTGTGCGACACGATGACGTGCGGTTCCTTGTGCGCCATGGGCGGCATGACACCCTACCCGGTGTTGAGCGCGCTGAATCATTTCCCTGAAGACTTTGGCCTCCAAGCCACCAAAGCCTAATCGATCCCCCGGAGGTAGCTTATGTCACTCAACAACGAAATCGATTACGGAACGCCGGCCAGCGCGTCCCAACAAACCGTCAATCTGGAAATCGACGGCCATAAGGTGACCGTCAAGGCCGGCACCTCGGTCATGCGCGCCGCCGCCGAGGCCGGCATCAGCATACCCAAGCTGTGCGCCACCGACCACCTCGACCCCTTCGGCTCCTGCCGGATGTGTCTGGTACAAATCGAAGGCGCGCGCGGTTACCCGGCATCCTGCACGACGCCGGTCGGCGAAGGCATGAAAGTCGTTACTCAAAACGAAAAACTCGCCAAACTGCGCAAGGGCATCGCCGAACTCTATATATCCGACCATCCGCTGGACTGTTTGACCTGTTCCGCCAACGGCAATTGCGAGTTACAAGACACGGTAGGCGAAGTCGGCTTGCGCGAGGTCCGTTACGGTTTCGAAGGCGAGAATCACCTGAAGGCCGAAAAAGACAACAGCAACCCCTATTTCTCGTTCGACCCATCCAAATGCATCGTCTGCTCGCGTTGCGTCAGAGCCTGCGAGGAAGTGCAAGGCACTTTCGCGCTGACGATAGACGGCCGCGGCTTCGAGTCCCACGTCTCGCCGGGCCAAAACCAGCCATTCATGGAATCCGAGTGCGTGTCTTGCGGCGCCTGCGTGCAAGCCTGCCCGACCGCAACCTTGATGGAAAAAGCGGTGGTCGATCACGGCCAGCCCGAGCACAGCGCCATCACCACCTGCGCCTATTGCGGCGTCGGCTGTTCGTTCAAAGCTGAAATGAAAGGCGAGCAACTGGTTCGAATGGTTCCGGACAAAAACGGTCAGGCCAACCACGGCCATTCCTGCGTCAAGGGCCGTTTCGCCTTCGGTTACGCCACCCATAAAGACCGGATTACCACGCCGATGGTGCGCGACAAAATCAGCGACCCGTGGCGCGTCGTCAGCTGGGAAGAAGCCATTCAATTCGCGGCCGACCGCTTCAAACAGTTGCAAGCCCAATACGGTAAAGACTCCATCGGCGGCATCACTTCGTCTCGTTGCACCAACGAAGAAACCTATCTGGTGCAAAAGCTGATCCGCGCCGGCTTCGGCAACAACAACGTCGACACCTGCGCCCGAGTCTGCCATTCGCCGACCGGCTATGGCCTGAAAACCACGTTCGGCGAATCGTCCGGAACCCAAACCTTCGACTCGGTGATGCAATCCGACGTCATTTTGGTGATCGGCGCCAACCCGACCGACGGCCACCCGGTGTTCGGATCACTGATGAAACGCCGGCTGCGCCAAGGCGCCAAACTGATTGTCGTCGATCCGCGCGGCATCGATCTGGTTCGCAACAGCCCTCATGTCAAAGCCGATTTCCACTTGAAACTGCGCCCCGGCACCAATGTCGCCGTCGTCACCGCACTGGCCCACGTCATCGTTACCGAAGGTCTGGTCGACGAACAATTCGCGCTGGAGCGTTGCGACGTCGAATCGTTCAACAAATGGAAAACCTTTGTGGCCCTGCCGCAAAATTCGCCGGAAGCCGTCGCCGAACTAACCGGCGTACCTGCAGAAGCGATGCGCGGCGCCGCTCGTTTGTATGCGACCGGCGGCAACGGCGCCATCTACTACGGCTTGGGCGTCACCGAGCATAGCCAAGGTTCGACAACCGTCATCGGCATCGCCAATCTGGCGATGGCCACCGGCAACATCGGCCGCGAAGGCGTCGGCGTCAACCCGTTGCGCGGTCAAAACAACGTGCAAGGCTCTTGCGACATGGGCTCGTTCCCGCACGAATTCGTCGGCTACCGCCACGTCTCCGATAGCGCCACCCGCGCGCAATTCGAAGCGGCCTGGGGCGTATCGCTGGCGTCCGAACCCGGCCTGCGCATTCCCAACATGTTCGCCGCCGCGATCGAAGGCAGCTTTAAAGGCCTCTACGTACAAGGCGAGGACATCGCGCAATCCGACCCGGACATCAACCACGTCCATCATGCGTTACGCGAAATGGAATGCATCGTCGTACAAGACATTTTCTTGAACGAAACCGCCAAGTTCGCCCACGTATTCCTGCCCGGTTCTTCGTTCCTGGAGAAAAACGGCACCTTCACCAACGCCGAACGCCGGATTTCGCCGGTACGCCGCGTCATGAAACCGCTGGGCGGCAAGGAAGATTGGGAAGTCACTCAAGACCTGGCCAATGCACTGGGCTATCCGATGAATTACAGTCATCCGTCGGAAATCATGGCCGAAATCGCCAGCCTCACTCCGCAATTCGCCGGCGTCAGCTACGAAAAAATCGACGAGATGGGCAGCATCCAATGGCCTTGCAACGACGAATCGCCGGACGGCACGCCGATCATGCATGCCGACCATTTCGTGCGCGGCAAGGGCCGTTTCTTGTTGACCGAATACATCCCGACCGCAGAACGCACCAGCAGCAAATACCCGCTGATTTTGACCACCGGCCGTATCCTGTCGCAATACAACGTCGGCGCCCAAACCCGCCGCACCGACAACGTCGCCTGGCATGCCGAAGACAAACTGGAAATTCATCCGCACGACGCCGAAGTCCTGGGCGTGGCCGACGGCGACTGGGTCGGGGTTAAGAGCCGCACCGGCGAAACCGTATTGCGGGCGCTGATTACCGACCGGATGCAACCCGGCGTGGTGTATACCACCTTCCACTTCCCGCATTCCGGTGCCAACGTCATCACTACCGACAACTCGGACTGGGCGACCAACTGCCCCGAGTACAAAGTGACGGCGGTACACGTGGCGAAGGTCGCGCAGCCCTCCGATTGGCAACGTGAATACCGCGCCTTCTCGGACGACCAGCAATCGTTGCTGGACAACCGCATCGGCGCGGGCTAAAGCTTAGGCAGCATGGACCCGGTCCCCGAGGAACTGGGCTGGACCAGCTATCGAACCGGGACGTTCGATAGCTGGCGCGGCCCCACACACAGCCGAAAACAAGACTATGTGGCCGAGGAAGTGCCGGTGGTGCTGGTCTACAACACGATTCCTCACGTCGTGATGCTGACCACGCCGCTGAATCTGGAAGACTTCGGCCTCGGCTTCAGCTTGACCGAGGACATCATCCGCCACCCCGCCGAACTGCTATCGGTCAAGGTCGTGCAACGCGCCAAAGGCGTCGAAGTTCGCATGCAAATCCCGGAAGCCCGTTTCGATAACCTGCACGGCAAGGGCAAGAACATGACCGGCCGCACCGGCTGCGGCCTGTGCGGCGCGACCACGCTGGAACAAGCCATTCGCCCTGCCCGCCGGGTCGGCGACGGTTCAATTTTGGACGCCGCGTTGCTTAGCCGGGCCTTCGAATCGATGCAGCAACAACAAGTCTTGAATTTACTGACCGGCGCCGTGCACGCCGCCGCCTGGTTGGAGCCGGAACGCGGCATCGCGATGGTGCGGGAGGACGTCGGCCGCCACAACGCCTTGGACAAACTGATCGGCGCGCTCGCCAGAACCGGTTGCGACTTCTCGGCCGGCTGGCTATTGGTGACCAGCCGCGCCAGCTACGAAATGGTCCAAAAAGCCGCCAGCGTCGGCATCACGCTACTGGCAGCCATCTCGGCTCCCACCGCGCTGGCGATACGGCTAGCCGACGAATGCGGTTTGACGCTGGTCGGCTTCACCCGCAACGAAAACCACACGATTTATACCCACCCCTTTCGTTTACAACACTATCAAGAGTCTGCCGCTTAAATCATGGATAACAGCAACCTCGTCAAAATGGCCAATAACATCGGCGCGTTTTTCAAATCCGAGCCGGAACACGATGTCGCGGTCAGCGGCGTCGAAACCCACATCCGCAATTTCTGGGAACCCAGAATGCGCAAGCAAATCGTCGAATATTTGCAGCACGGCGGCAACGAGCTGCTGGACATCGTCGCCGAAGCGGTCAAGCGCATCTCGCAAAAACCCTGATCGCTCTGTCGTACCGAAACCCGCCCGATCCACGGCTAACGGATCGGGCTTTTTTGCGATGCGTCAATGCCGTGCTCCCGAACCGAGCCACGCATTTCAAACAAGACTTATCCCACATTGCGACGTTAAAATCACCCGGCCTGGAGAACCTGCGCGCGATCAATGCCAGAGCGAACTCGAAGCTTGCCTTAAGCAGATGGAAATGCGGCGGCCGACCTCCTGCCGACTGCGGTCGAGTAAGTTCGCGCTGATGATTTACGCAAGCTTAGGTTTCTTGTGGTGATACTTTAATCCGTAAAATCCCATCGTTGACATAAATAACCAGAAAGCTGACGGGATCGGCACCACTGA
>NZ_JBYMAP010000108.1:0-14470 GCF_057766305.1 Methylomonas sp. BG-2
ACGCCGGAGCAACCCAGGTGCGCGGCTCAGCCCGCACTGGCAAGAACGGCAGTTACACTACGAGCGGCTGGCGGCGTTTCTCGACCATCCTTTATATCCCACGGCGCGCGCTAAATTGGGTCTTTCTCGGGACGATTTGGCTTTGTACGCTCCGGAATTCCAACGCCCGTTTCGGTTACGTTGGGTCGCGGTGGCCAAGGCTATTCATTTCGGGCCGCGGATTGCGGGAAGCCTGCAAGATTGCTGTCCCGGCTTTGCGGACGTCGGACTCGACCCTCGGTTGAGCGACAACTATGCGTTGTTGCCGGTTCACCCGTTGTTGACCCAGCGGATACTGGATACGCTGGTGGAAGCGAATGGACTGCAACACAAGCTGCTGCTGGCGCCCAAACCCCATCTGGAAGTCCTGCCGACCTTGTCGGTACGGACCTTGGCCGTGCAACGCCAGCCGGGGTTGCACATCAAATTGCCGATGGCCATCCGCACCTTGGGCGGCAAGAACCTCCGCACGATCAAGCCCAGCACCATCGCCGACGGCCATGCCGTGCAAAGCCTGTTGGGCCGGATAGCGGCGCAGGACGCCGACATTGCAGGCCGCTTGCTATTAACCGATGAAAGCATCGGCGCACATGTCAACCATCTGCCCGAGCTGGGTTACATTTTGCGCCGCTATCCGGCGGGACTCGAGCAAGCTAGCGTGTTACCGGTCGCCGGCCTGCTCGCGGCCACGCCGCATGGCGTATCGGTAGCCGAAGAACTGGCGCAAGCTTTTTTTGCCGGCGGGCTGGAGGATTTTCTCGTCGCCTATCTGGAGGCAACGCTACGCATCCACTTGGTTTTGTGGTTGCGTTACGGCATCGCGCTGGAATCCAACCAGCAAAACACCATGCTGGTACTGAGCACCAACGCGCCGGCTTTGCGGCTGTTACTCAAGGATAACGACGCGCCGCGCATCCATGGCGCCCGCCTTGCCGCCCGGTGGCCGTCACTGGCCGGTTTTGTCGACGGCTTGCAGGACCGCCGTATTGTCGTGGACGACGAATTGCCGCTGGCGCAAATGTTCACCACCATCACCTTGCAACTCAATATCGCGGTCCTGATCGAAGGCCTGGCCGAGCTTGGCCTGTTGAGCCGCGGCCAGCTCTACGCCTATGTGCGTGACAAAATCGCCGCGCTGCTGACCGAACTGGCCGGACAAGGCGAAGACACCGCGTTGGCCCGCCGCATCCTGCTGGAAGACGACCGGCAATACGTCAAATACCTATTGACCGCGGCCAGCCTGAAGCCTAAATCCGCGACCGGCGCCGCCGACGTCAATAAGTTCTACGGCAAGAGCGGGCCTAATTTCCTGAAGGCGAACGCATGACGGCAGCCGAACGCCGCATGGTGATGGTGGTCATGTTTTGCCACTTTATCGCGGCGTTCGCCGCGCTCGGCATGCCGCCATTCTTTGCGCTGATACTCAGCCAGTCGCTGCACAACAGCAACGCTTACCTGGTCGGCTGGTTTTACGTTGTTCCGTCGTTTTTCACGGCGCTATCCAGCCCCTGGTGGGGCATGTTTGCCGACCGGATCGGCAAAAAAATCTCATTATTACGCGCGCAACTGGGGCTGTCGGCGAGTTTCCTGCTGGCCGGCTATAGCAACAGCGCCACGCTGTTCGTGCTGGCGTTGGCTTTGCAGGGCATGCTGGGCGGCACGTTCGCCGCTTCCAATGCTTACCTGGCGACCGTGTCCAGCGGTCCCGCCCTGGCTCGCAGCCTGACCCTGATGCAAAGTTCCGCGCGCGCCGCGCTGGTGATTGCGCCCGCCGTGTTGGGGCTGTTCGCCGTGTCGGTGTCGCCGATAGAGCTTTACCGCTATCTGGCCCTGTTGCCGCTGATTGCGGCCTTGCTGTTGTGGCGATTGCCGGAACCGGCGAAAGCCGCGGACGACGGCGATCGGCCGAAATGCGCCACCGGCGGCCGGCCGCCGCTAGCGGCAAACAATATCTACGCGCTGCAATTTGCGTTTGTGTTCTCGACTGTCGCCACCTTCCCTTATTTCATCCCCTACGCCCAAGGTTTGGAATCGGTTTCGGTCGAACTGGCGGGCCTACTCTTCGGCCTTCCCCACCTGCTTTACCTGGCGACGGCCGGCGTCTTAAGCGGCCGTTTCGGGCAAGGGTTGTTGCCGGAGAGGTTGGCGGGGATGTTTCTGCTAATGGCCTTGGCGCTGTTCGGGCAGGCCCAGACTCAAAATCTGGCGGGTTTAATCCTGTGGCGGACGTTGATGGGCTTGGCCATGACCGGCGGCTTTGTCGTGCTGCATGCGCTGGTGGCGGTGCTGGTCGATGAAAACAATGCCGGACGCACCTTCGGTTGGCTGGAAAGCGGCTCCAAATGGGGCGCGGTCGCCGCCGGTCTGGCCGCCGGCGCCGTGGTCGAGGGTTTCGGTCCGCAGGCGCCTTTTTTACTCGGCGCCGGGATTATGACCGCCGCCGCTTGGCTGGCAATTTCAACCTGTTGCCGTTCCCGCGCCGAAAATATCTGATCCCTTGGAGAGCCTTCATGAGACATCAAGCACTGCAAACTTTTTACCAAACCTGCTCGGCCGAAGATCAAGCCGGCCAGCGCGGCCTGGAGACCTTGCTCAATTGCTATTGCCGCGAGGTCGCCGGTCCGGCCGGGCAAATCAGTATCGGCCCGCTGTTCGGCCAAGGCGATTGGCCCTTGGCGTTGCGCGCGGCGCTGGGGCAGGGCGGGGGCAAAGCCATGCATATCCTGCTACCGCACGGCGGGGCGCGGCTGGTAGCGGTTGTCGACCAAGCGTCGGCTACCGGCAACTACCGCTATCGCTCGCCCTTCTATCACAAATCGCCGGGACAAGCTTGGGCGCCCCTGGGCTGGCGCATGCTAGCGACCTTGCTGCTTCGCGATCTGGCCCGCCAAAATGATGTGCCGTTCAACGAAGAACTGCTGGAGCAAATCCGCGACAGCGTCGCGGTGACCGGCGCCATTCTCGCGGCGCCGCAATCGGCCGTCCCCCAAAACACCTTGGCCGCCTATCTTGGTTCCGAGCAATCCTTGGTTTACGGCCACCCGTTCCATCCGGCTCCAAAAAGCCGCCAAGGCTTCTCGGCCGACGATCTGCAACGCTACGCCCCGGAGTTGAACGCCCGCTTCCCGCTACATTATTTCGCAGTGCGCCTTGAACATTGGCTACAGCAATCGCTGCTGCCGGAATCCGCCGCTGCTTTGTTGGCCGCTCAAGCGCCCGCCGGTCTGGAAACGGACGATTTTGCCCTGCTGCCGACCCATCCCTGGCAAGCGCGTTATTTACTGTCCCGGCCGGCCGTACGGGCGGCCCTCGAACAGGACCGGCTGCGCGACCTGGGTCCTCAGGGACCGGCTTATTTCGCTACTTCGTCGATACGCACCTTGTTCCACCCGGACAATCCCTATTTTTACAAATGCTCCCTGCATGTCCGCATCACCAATTGCGTGCGCAAGAACGCCATTTACGAGCTGGACGGCGCGCTGCAAGTCACCCGCGTCATGCGGACCGTCGGGCCGCGGCTGGCGGCGCGATTCCCCGGCCTGCGGATACTGGAGGAACCCGCCTACGCGTCGGTACGGCTGGTTGGCGATGAAAGCCCCGCCGAGCGGGAAGCAGCGGAAGGTTTCGGCCTGATCCTGCGCCAGGGATTGGATCCGGCCGACACTGCCGCAACCACGCCGCTACTGGCCGGCTCCCTGTTCGGCAACCATACGCGGGGCCAAGCAAGGCTGAGGGACATTATCGGCCGGTTGGCGCGAAGACAAGCGTTGCCGTGGGATACGGTCGCCGAAGATTGGTTTTCGGCCTACGTCGAACAGCTGCTTCCGCCAGTGCTGCATGGTTTTTTCGATTACGGCATCGTATTCGAACCGCACTTGCAGAACGTGCTGGTCGGTTTGACCCACGACTGGCCCAGCCACGTCTGGCTGCGCGATTTCGAGGGCGTCAAGCTGGTTGCGGGACGGTTCAACGCCGTTCCGCTCGACGCTGTAGACGCAACCGTGCGGCAAGCGCTGTTTTACAGCGAAGATCAGGGCTGGAACCGTATCGCCTATTGCCTGCTGGTCAACAACTTCTGCGAGGCCGTAGCGCAATTGAGCGCCTTGCAGCCGTCGTTGGAACCGCGCTTGTGGCGTATCGTCGGCCACCAATTACGTTGCTATTTGGCTCAGCACGGCAACCCGAATGCGGCGCGGCGTGTGAATGCCCTGCTGGTGGGCGCGCCTTTCCCGGCCAAAGCCAACTTGATCAACCGCTTTTACAAACGCCCGGATCGCGAATCCACTTATATTCCATTGCCCAGCCCGTTGGCCTACCTGGGGGATGCGTGACATGAAGCAATCGCTGGCACGCGTGACGGAAGCGGTCCGGCTCGCCGGCACCGATGAGCCGCTGTGCGCCTATCTCTACGACTTGGCGGGATTGGACCGGCATGCCGCCGGGTTGGTCGCGACGCTGCCGGACAATTGCGAGCTATTTTATGCGGTCAAGGCGAATTCAGACTTGCCGATTCTGCGAACGCTGGCGCCGCATGTGCGCGGTTTCGAGGTTGCATCCGGTGGCGAACTAGACTGGGTGAGCCGCCATTTTCCGGGCGCTCCGCTGATTTTCGGCGGTCCTGGCAAACTGGATACCGAACTGGCCGCCGCGCTGGCGCAAGAGGTGGAATTGCTGCACGTGGAAAGCCTGGGCGAATTGCGCCGGCTGGCTTGGCTGGCCCGAAACATGAACCGGCGGGCCGATGTGCTGCTGCGTATCAATCTGGCGTTGGACGGGACGCCGGCCACCACCTTGACCATGGGCGGCCGGGCCACGCCGTTCGGTATCGATTCCGGCCAATTGCCGGAATGCCTGGCATGGCTGGCTCGGCATCCGGAAATCCGTTTTCACGGCTTTCATTTCCACCTGATGTCCCACCAATTAGACGCCCACGCCCACCTGGCCTTGCTTGCGCGCTATTTCCGGCAGGCCCGGCAATGGCGGGAGCAATTCGGACTCGCTATTAACCACCTCAACGTAGGCGGCGGCTTCGGCATCAATTACCGCGAACCCGACCGGCAATTCGACTGGCCGACTTTCTGCGCCGGTTTGACGGCATTGGTCGAGAGTGAAAACATGCGGGACTGGCGGATCCGCCTTGAACCGGGCCGCTACCTGACCGCGGCCTGCGGCTATTACGCGATGCAGGTACTGGACATCAAACAATGCTTCGGCCGCCATTTCGCGGTCGGACGCGGCGGCACCCACCATTTCCGCACCCCTTACGCCCAGGGCCACAGCCATCCGTTTTTCGTAGTACCCCGCGAGCACTGGCCTTATCCGTTTCCCCGGACCGGCGTCGAGCAAACCGAAATCACCGTGGTCGGCCAACTCTGCACGCCCAAGGACGTTTTAGCCACCGACGTGCCGGTCGAGCGGCTGCGGGTCGGCGATCTATTGGTGTTTATCTATGCCGGCGCTTATGCCTGGCATATATCCCACCACGATTTTCTGCGTCACCCGCCCCCTCGTCATATCTATCTATCGGCGCGGGAGTCGGTGCATGCTGCAAACCAATAAGCTGAAACAGGCACTGCGTAACGGCGAGACGGTATACGGTCTGCTGAATTCGGTGCCGTCGCCGTTGCTGGTGGAAATGCTGGGTTACGCCGGATACGATTTCGTGATCCTGGACCTGGAACACGTGAACACCAATCCGGAAACCCTGGAAAATATGATCCGGGCCGCGGAATGCGCGGGGCTTACCACCTTGGTCCGGGTGCCCGGCATGGATGCCGCCACGATGTTGCGCGCGTTGGACAGCGGTGCGCAAGGCATTGTCGTCCCTCATGTGCAAAGTCGCGCCGAAGCGGAAGCGGCCGTCAGCGCCAGCCGCTACCATCCGCTGGGCCAACGCGGCATCAGCGGTGGCCGAACCACCGGTTTTGGCCGCCTGGACTTGCCGAGCTATTTCGAACGGGCCAACGCCGAATTGCTGGTCGCGGTGATGATCGAAGACCGGGTCGGCGTGGAAAATATCGACGCGATCGTCTCGGTGCCGGGTATCGATCTGGTGCTGGAAGGGGCGATCGACCTGTCCCAATCCTACGGCGTACCTGGTCTGCCCCTGCATCCGGAGGTGCGGGCCGCGATCACGGCTATCGCCGATACCTGCCGCAAACACGACGTGCCGTTCTGTGCCGTGCCGCGTTTGCCCGAACAAGGGGAATATTGGCTTCAGCGCGGTGTTCACGCCTTCCTGCTGGGCGATGACCGGGGGGTTATCTTCCGGGCATTTAAGGCGCATTTGCAAAACGGCAAAAACCCGACATAAGGATGAGCCCCGTTTGTGGTTAAGCGTTTTTTTATCGGGGGGCCAGCCACAGACCCGCCGAATTGAAAATTTTTTTTGGAAGCATTGAACCTTAGCGTTGTTGCTGGCATTTACCTGCGAGCGGCACCGGTGCTCCGACCACCCCCTATTTCGGTAGCTGCGCCATGCCGCTCGGCTACACGGTCTATATTCCTTGTATACCGCAATCGCATCCGGCGGGAACTTAGTTTCCCGCCGGATGCTTCCATCGGATTTCAGCAACAGAGGATAGGTGCATGAGAATCAACACAGCGAAATATTGGGCATTCGCCGCGATCATCGCCGCCGCTTATCAGCCGGCGCAAGCCGCCGCGGTCAGTGACGCAATCGGCGATTATGTCGTCGGATACAACGGCAGCACGGCGGGCGATTTGGATGTGGTGTCGGCGTCGGTCAGTTACGATCCGGCGACCGAGGTTTTTCGATTGGATAGTACTTTCAATGCCGCCATCGGTTCGTCGCCGGGCGGTTTTTATGTTTGGGGCTTCAATCGCGGTGTCGGCACCGCGCGTTTCGAAGCCAACGGCTTAAACAATATTTTGTTCGATTCGGTGGTGCGATTGAACAACGACGGCACCGGCTTGGTAACGCTGATAGCACCGTCGTTCAGTACGACGAATCTCGCTCCAGGCTCGGTGACGATCACCGGCAATCATATGGTTGCCAAGATTGCCGCTGGCCTGTTGCCGTCGGCCGGTTTCGCACCGGAAAGTTTTACCTGGAACCTGTGGCCGCGCGACGGCGCGGTTACCGCAGGCTTCACTCAGATTTCCGATTTTGCCCCGGATACTTTCAACGTTGGGGTACAGGTCGTGCCTCTGCCGGGTGCGGCTTGGTTGTTCGGTTCGATGCTGGGTTTGTTGGGGTTGGTCCGCAACCGCCGCGCGGCTGGACGGTAGACTCGCCGGGCCCTTGCAATCGGGCCGGCGCCGGCCCGATTGCAAGGCTTTCCTAGCTGTCGTCCTGAATGATTGAAATCAACAGTTCGTTGAAGGTATGAATTGGAGAACCGGTCCCCACCGTATCCACGACGGTTGCCAACAGCCGGTTCACCACGCCGAGTAGCTTTTCCAAGATTTTGTGACCGCCGACCAGTTCGATGCCGTAGAGCATGAACTCCTCGGTGAAGTGATTGATCACTTTTAGCTTCAAATGCAGCGGACTGCCGAGCAAGCCGTGCGTCAACAAGGCATTGGTGTCGGCGCGTTGAATCGCATCTTTCAATGCGTGGAAGTGGGGATCCAGTTCGCGCCAAGCCCGCTTATAATCGTCGCGGAATTTGGGCAAAAAATACTGGTCCGCGCCGATCAAGTCGCCGAGCAGTTTTTGTAAGGTATCGACGAAGTGGAGTAGATTTTTCCTGTCGTCGTCGCTCACGCCGAATTCAAGTTTTTCCATGCCTTATCCAATGCCAGATTCCGCGCGCGGCTCATCAAGGCACCGACCCGCAAAGGTCCGCCGCCCGGCGCGGTTTCGGACGGCGACGGCCTCGATGATAGCAGAAAACCCCAACGCGACGACTGGCAGGGCGCGATGCGCGATACCGAAGATTCAGCCGCTGACAGTCGGTTGCCGCTTCGCACCGCCGGTCGCGGCTCAGGGCGTGACTTCGTAGTTGGAATACGCTTGCGACTTCAGTCGGTCTTCCAATACGGTCAGTTTCATAATGGGCTCGGCCAGTTCGTAGCAAGTTTCGACGCTGTCCTTCAACATCGCATAGCCTTCCGGATCGGCGATCGGTCGTTGCGATTGCCAGGCCTCGCGCCAAGCCGCTTCGTCCGGCCATTGCGCGTAGGCCACCCAACTGCCGTCGGCATCGCGGTGCAGTCGCGATCCCAGACTCCCATACATTTGATAGACGGCGTCGGTGACTTTCAGCCAGCCCTCGCGAAATTTCGCTTCGTATCCCGGTTTCACCCGCCAACGATATACGGCAATAAACATGGCTCTTCTCCTACTGTGTGTACGCGCCGACCCCAGGCCGGCACTCGATAACGTGTTACCACGCCTCCAGCACCACCACTTTCCACTCCCGGTTCGCCACCGGTTTCAGACCGACCCACGAGGCGATGCGCCGGCCGCTATACGCCGCCGAATTTTCATAATACCCCACCCCGCTACGCTGCCCGGCAATTTCTTCAGCCAATTGGCGCAGTTCCGGTAGCTGAGCATAGCGCTCTTCCCGAAACAGATTTAGCCCGATTTCGTTCGCGTCGGTATCGAACAAAATCAAACCGTCATCCTGGATGATCCAAATGGTCCGGCGGCTGTCTTGCAACTCCGCTTGCAGCAAGCCGCCAAGAAATTCGGCAGCCTTGATACGGCCGGAGACGAAGCCTATCGTCGCATTGCCGGCCTTGACCGGCACGACCAGCGTCACAGCCTGATAACCTTCCGGCGCCGGATGCACCTGGCTCAGTATCGGCTCGCCGCTTTGCAAGGCCATTCGGTTATGTTCCAGTTGCGAGGTGTCGGCGCCGATCGCGTGCCGGTAGCGGGCCGGCGCTACCGCCAGAATAGTGCCGGGCGCCCGGGTGGCGGCGGTACTTTCCAGACGCGGCAACTCCGTGATCAGTTTTTCCAAGCGAGGCGTGGCGCCGGCCAAGTCGGCATCGCTCCGAAATTGAGTCGCCGCCTGGACTAAGCCGTTCAGCAAATTTGCGAATTCGCCGCCAATACTATAGGCAATCCGGCTGGCGACGGTTAGATTGGTATTGGAAATCCGGGTTACATCGGCCAGCGCCTGCTCGGCGCGTTGAAACTGTTGCTTGGCCTGTTCGCCCTCGGCGACCGCCAGCTTGTGCGCTTGCTTGGCTTCGATGCCGAATTTCAAGGCCAGACCGGCGCCGACCACGATCGACAACATCACGGCGGCCGTCGCCGTCAGCATAACCTTGTTGCGGGCGATAAAGCGTTTCAGCAGCTCGGCGCGGGTATAGGCGTAAGCATTGACCAGACGACCGTCGCGAAACGCCCGCAATTCGTCGGCCAACGCGCCGGCATCCTTGAAGCGCTTGGTCTTGTCCTTGGCTAGCGCGTGATCGCAGATCGCGATCAATTCGGCGGGCGCCGCCAACTTCGGATTCCGGGCGGTCGGCATGGCTTGGTCGGAAGCCAGATCGGCCAGAATCCGATCCATGCCGCCTTGTAGCGGCGGCCGGCCGTTCAGCAAGTAAAACAAAATGCAGCCCAGCGCGAATACGTCGGTGCGGGCGTCGATGCCGCCAAAACGCGGATCGGCTTGTTCCGGCGCCATATAAGCCGGCGTCCCCAGAATATCACCGAGCCGGGTCAGATCTTCCGCATCGGTGTTGGTTGGATGGCGAGCCGGGAGCGGCAACGGCGCGGCCGACTCAGTTTCGCTTTCCACCTTGGCCAAGCCCCAGTCCAGCACGATGGTCTCGCCGAATTGGCCTAGCACCACGTTACCGGGCTTCAGGTCGCGATGCACCACGCCTTTGGCATGGGCATAGGCCATCGCCTCGCATACGTCGATCAGCCGGTCCAGCAGGGCCAAACGCTTGGACAGCGCGTGTTCGGGCAACGGATCGGCGTTGCACTCCTTCAGCGCCTGGGCCAGCGTGTCGCCGCGCACCAGCCGCATCACGTAGTACGGCGCGCCGCTGGCTTTGACGCCCAAGTCGTAGACCGGCACGATGCCGGGATGCTCCAACCGGCCGGTGATGCGCGCCTCCCGCAGAAAGCGGCTGCTGAGTTCGTGGTCTTCGTTGGCGGCCTGGTCCAGCATTTCCTTGATTGCCACTTCCCGGCCGATACGCTCGTCGAAGCCCAACAACACCTGGCCAACTCCACCGGCCCCGACCGCGCCGCGTAACGAATAACCGCCGCCATAGGCCGCGTCGGTCGCCCGAGCGTCCGGCAACGGACGCGGGTAAGGCCGCGGCTTCAGCAGCGTCGCATCGTCTTGCGGGAGTATGCGGGTCAGGTCGTCGTCGGGCGTCATCGGCTAACCGTGGGAACAAACAGCTGCGCCAAGTATAGGCCGCTATCCGCGGCGGAGCCGATCGCGCGGATTAAGTCGGCGGCGGTTTGCGGTCGGCGTGGCCGAGATCGCGGTCCGGGTCGATTTGGTCGCGGACGCGTTGCTTGAGTTCGGTGATGTCCGGGAAGCGGCCTTCAGCCTTGCGCGACCAGACCAACACGCCGTCGGCATGCACCTCGAAAATGCCGCCGCTGCCGGGCTGCAAGGCCAGCTCGGTAAGGTCGCCGTCGAACGTGGTCAGTAGTTCCTGCGCCATCCAGGCCGCGCGCAACAGCCAACGGCATTGGGTACAGTAGCGGATTTCGTGCGGTGGCTCATAGACTTTCGCGCAGGCGTTGGTAGATGCCGCCGAAACTGCCGTTGCTCATCAGCAGCACGTGGCAAACGCCGCCGGCTTCGGCACGGATGGTGTCTATGATGGCGTCCAGGCTGTTGCAAATCTCGATGTTGTTGGCGTATTTCAGCAATTGGCTCAAGTCCCAGCCCAATCCGTCCGGCTGAAAGATGATGGCGCGGTCGGCCTGGCCCAGCGATTCGGCCAGCGACTGGGTATGCACGCCCAAGCGCATCGTATTCGAGCGCGGTTCGACGATGGCCAGGATTTTATCGCTGCCGACCTGTTTGCGCAGGCCGTCCAGCGTGGTTTGGATCGCGGTCGGGTGGTGGGCGAAGTCGTCGTAAACGGTGACGCCGGCTTTCTTGACGATGACTTCCATCCGCCGCTTGACGTTCTGGAAATGCGCCAACGCGGCGATGGCGTCGGCCGGCGTGACGCCGACATGGCGGGCGGCGGCAATCGCCGACAAGGCGTTGTAGACGTTGTGCCGGCCGGTCAGCGCCCATGCCACGGTGCCTTGGTTTTCGCCTTCGAAATGGATCGCGAAACGGCTGCCGTCGCCGGCCAGCAATTGCGCTTGCCACGGCGCCGGGGCATCGATCGCGGTCAGTTGCACCGGGCTCCAGCAGCCCATCGCCAATACCTCGGCGATGTGTTTTTCACAGTCGGGCGTGATGATCAAACCCTGGCCGGGGATGGTTCTGACCAAATGGTGGAATTGCTTTTTGATGGCGTCCAGATTTTCGAAGATGTCGGCGTGGTCGTATTCCAGGTTGTTCAGGATCGCGGTGCGCGGCCGGTAATGCACGAATTTCGAGCGTTTGTCGAAAAAGGCGCAGTCGTATTCGTCGGCCTCGATGACGAAGAAGTCGGATTCGCCCAGTCGGGCCGAGATGCCGAAATTCAGCGGAATGCCGCCGATCAGAAAGCCCGGTTTGAAACCGTTGAATTCCAGTATCCAGCTGAGCATGCTGGTGGTGGTGGTCTTGCCGTGGGTACCGGCGACCGCCAACACCCATTTGTGCTGCAGCACGTGTTCGGCCAGCCATTGTGGACCGGAGATATAGGGCAGACCCCGGTTCAACACCGCTTCGACTTCCGGATTGCCGCGCGACATCGCGTTGCCGACCACGACCAGGTCGGGTTTCACGTCCAGATTTTCGGCCTTATAGCCGTTCATCAACTTGATGCCTTGTTGCTCGAGCTGAGTGCTCATCGGCGGGTAGACGTTCTGGTCGGAGCCGCTGACGGTATAACCGAGTTCGCGGGCGATCAGGGCCAGGCCGCCCATGAAGGTACCGCAGATGCCGAGGATGTGGATATGCAAAGGTTTATCGTTGGTCATGTTGCTGGTTTATTTGCCTGCTTCCTTGGGGGCCTCGCCTTCGGGCTTGGCGTCGCCTTCGGGCTTGGCTTCGGTTTCGGATGGGGTTTCTTTGCCTTTGGCGCCGGCGGCTTCCAGCAGCTTGACGATGGCTTCGCGGCCCAATTTCTTGGCTTTGTCGAGGATTTTGACATTCTGGCCGTCGGCGGCATTGACGTTGGCGCCGGCCGCGATCAGCACGCCGACCACGTCGGCGCTGCCGAACATCACCGCATCGCTCAGCGCGGTGGCGCCGGTTTTGTCGGCGGCATTCACGTCGGCGCCGTAGGCCAGCAGCGCTTTGACCACCCGCAGGTTACCGTTGAAGCTGGCCGCCATCAGCGCGGTTCGGTCCTGCTCGATCTTGGCGTTGACATCCTGGCCCTGGGCCAGCAAAGCCTCGACCCGCTCCGGCTTGCCGGCCGCCGCCGCCGCGAACAGCTCCTTGCCGCCCTCGGCGCCGGCGGTCACTGAAATCGTCAGCAGCGCCAGCGCCGCGAATCGGGTCGTGAACATTCGGATTGCTTGCTTGCGTTTGCTTATCAGTTGGGTTGAAATAACCACCATAACGATTGACATCATCTATCAATGAGCGAAAAAAACAAAGTTTTAGTTGAGGCCCAGCCTTACTACATCGAGGCCCAGTCTTCGCCCGAAGACAACCGCTACGTGTTCGCCTATACCGTGACGATTACCAACGTCGGTTCCAGCGCCGCCAAGCTGCTGACCCGGCATTGGCTGATTACCGACGCCAACGGCAAGGTGCAGGAAGTCAACGGCGAAGGCGTGGTCGGCGAGCATCCGCATCTGAACCCCGGCGATTCGTTCCGCTACACCAGCGCGGCGATGATCGAAACCCCGGTCGGCGTGATGCAGGGCAAATACCAGATGCAGGCCGACAACGGCGAAAGCTTCAACGCGAACATACCTAAGTTTACCTTGTCGATTCCCCGCACTCTGCATTAATGGCGACCTACGCAATAGGCGACATTCAAGGGTGTTACGACGACCTGCGCCGCCTGCTGGACCGGGTGGACTTCGATCCGGGCCGGGACAGGCTGTGGCTGGCCGGCGATCTGGTGAACCGGGGACCGAAGTCGCTGGAAACCCTGCGCTTCGTCAAGAGCTTGGGCGACGCGGCGGTTTGCGTGCTCGGCAATCACGATCTGCATCTGATCGCGACCGTGGTGGCGCTGGGCAAGTCCAGCAAGAAAGACACGCTGGGCGCCATCCTGCGAGCCGCCGACTGCGACGAACTGATAGCCTGGCTGCGCCATCGTAAATTATTTCATTACGACGACGACTATTGCATGCTGCACGCCGGCCTGCCGCCGCAATGGGACTTCGAACTGACCCGGCAAATGGCGCTGGAAACCGAGCAGGCGATGCAAAGCCCGGACTACGAGCGCTTCTTTCGCGCGATGTACGGCAATAAACCGGCGGTCTGGCAGGACGATCTCAGCCATTCCGAGAAACTGCGGTTTGCGATCAACTGTTTCAGCCGACTTCGCTATTGTAGCGCCGACGGCGTGCTGGATTTCTCGCAAAAAGGCCCGCTCGGCAGCCAGCCCGCGCATTTGCTGCCCTGGTTCGCGGTGCCCGGCCGGCGCAGCCTGAATCTGCGCATCATCTTCGGCCATTGGTCGACGCTGGGCTATTACCATGGCTACAACTGCTACGGCATCGACACCGGGTGCCTGTGGGGTGGCCAATTGACCGCGCTGGAGTTATCGGACCCGCCGCGCCGCCATCAAGTCGAGTGTCAGGCCGCCAGCGATCCGCTGGCCGTTTGAAGCCCTGAACTTTAGCGGCCTTTGCGTATCCATTTCGACGCCGCCGTGAAAGCGCGCATTCATTCACCCATTCGAGAGTCCAACCGATGATTAAACCCCTATTGATGCTGGCCGCGCTGGTTTTGCCGTTCTCCGCTTCCGCCTACCCCGGCGAAAACGATTACGGTCAACCGACCGACCACAAGCTCGAGCACTTGAGCAATATGCTGCAACTGACGCCCGAGCAAAAAACCAAGCTGGAAGCTATTTTCAACGAGCAACACGCCAAATTCCGGGCGATCCACGAAGAGTCGCACGCCCGAATCAAGGAAGTGCTGACCCCGGAACAGATGCAAAAAATGGATGCGATGCGCAAGGAACATCAGGAAAAGCGCCAAGCCCGCAAGTTATCCCAACCCTAATCCCGAACGCTGGCCGGGCGGCCGAGCTCGGTCGGCCTGATTCGGCGAACGCCTAAAACCGATCTTCCTCGATGACTTTTTCCCCGTCCACCGTCGCTATCGTCGGCGCCGGTCCGGCCGGCTTGATGGCCGCCGAAGTGTTGAGCCAAGCCGGCTTCGCTGTCACGGTCTTCGACGCAATG
>NZ_JBYMAP010000109.1:0-14404 GCF_057766305.1 Methylomonas sp. BG-2
GCGGCGGCGACATCAACCGCGCGTATAAACTGCAAAGCGATACGACCACTTGGTTCGTGAAAATAAACCGGGGCGAGCTGGCCGACATGTTCGCCGCCGAAGCCGAGGGCTTGCGGGAAATCCATCGAACCGAAACAGTGCGGGTTCCGGAACCGGTATGCCACGGCCGCTTCGAACAACACGCCTATCTGGTGTTGCATTACATCGAACTGGACACTTTACATTCCGGCGCGGCCGGCCGCTTCGGGGAACAATTGGCGCGCCTGCACCGGATACGCCAACCCTGGTTCGGCTGGCACCGCGACAACACAATAGGCTCCACGCCACAATTCAACCAGCGCGCCGACGACTGGGTCGAATTTTGGCGCGACCGGCGCTTGGGCGAACAATTGCGCATCGCGTCCGAAAACGGTCATGGCGGTCCGCTACAAACCTTGGGCGAGCGCTTGCGGGAACGCGTCGGCGAATTTTTCAGCGACTACCGGCCGCATCCGTCTTTGTTGCACGGCGACCTGTGGGGCGGCAACGCCGGCTGCGACGCGCAAGGCCAGCCACTGATGTTCGATCCGGCTTGTTATTACGGCGACCGCGAGGCCGACATCGCGATGACCGAGCTGTTCGGCGGTTTCAGCCGGGATTTCTACGCGGCCTACCAAAGGGAATATCCACTGGACAGCGGCTACAAGACCCGGCTGACGCTGTATAACCTGTACCACATTCTCAACCATCTGAACCTGTTCGGCGGCGGCTATCAAAGCCAAGCCCAGCGCATGATGGAACAGCTTCTGGCGGAATTGGGTTAAATTCCGATCGATGTTTGACTGCGTGCGTCGTTCCGGCGCGGTTGCCCGTATCCAACACCGTCGTGGGAGCTGCTTTAGGCGCGACGGAGGCAATTCGAATGCCGGCGCCTTCGCTCGCGGCCTTCCCTTGATCCGGCGCTAGCTGAATTCGCCCACCTCGGCGGCTACTTGCAGCAGCTTGGCAAAGCTATCGCTATCCAGACAGTTGCCGAAAAAATAGCCCTGCACTTCGTCGCAATCCAATTCGCGTAAAAACGCCGCCTGCTCGGCGGTCTCGACGCCTTCCGCCAATACCGTCATCTTCAGACTTTGTCCCAGCGCGAGAATGGCGCGGGTAATCGCGACATCGTTGCTATCTTGCGGAATGTCCATCACAAACGAACGGTCGATTTTCAGCTTGGAGACCGGCAGACGTTTCAAGTATCCGAGCGACGAATGGCCGGTACCGAAATCGTCGATCGCCAAGGTCACGCCCAAGTCGCGCAATTGTTCCAACACCCCGACATTAGACTCGGCCTGGCGCATGATGTAGGTCTCGGTGATTTCCAATTCCAGGTAGTTAGCGGGCAAGCCGGTCGAGGCCAGGGTTTGGCTGACCACCGCCAATATATTGCCGCGCTCGATTTGCACGCCGGACAGATTCACCGCGACCCGCGGCAGATGCAAACCCGAGTCCAACCAGACCTTCAGTTGGCGGCAGGCCATCAACAACACCCATTCGCCGATCGGTACGATCAAGCCGCAATCCTCGGCGATAGGAATGAATTTGTCGGGCGAAATCATGCCCAAATCCTTATGAAACCAACGCAACAACACTTCCGCGCCGGCCAAACGGCCGTCACCGATCCGGTATTGCGGTTGGTAATACAATTTCAGCTCGCCGCGCGCGACAGCCTCGCGCAACTCGCCTTCGAGATACAGCCGTTCGTTGGCGCGGGCCGTCAAATGAGCTTCGTAAAACTGGAAATTGCCCCTGCCCTGTTCCTTGGCTTGATACATCGCCAAATCGGCATGCTTGATCAACGTGGTCGCATCGTTGCCGTCGCCGGGAAAACGGCTGATGCCTATCGAGGTGCCGATATCCAGGCGATGGCCCGCGACGTTAAACGGCAGCGTCAACGCGCCGAGGATTTTGGCGGCGATCCGTTCGATGTCCGGTTGATGGCGGGTATCTTCCAGCAGGATGATGAACTCGTCGCCACCCAGCCGGGCCACGGTATCGATTTCCCGCAAACTATCCCGAAGCCGCTGCGCCACCGCGCGCAACAGCTCATCGCCGACCGGATGACCCAAGGTATCGTTGACGTGCTTGAACCGATCCAAATCCAGAAATAACACCGCCAAGCCTTGGCCTTCGCGCTGCGCGCGCCGCAACGCGTGTTCGCAACGTTCGTTCAGCAACTGCCGGTTCGGCAGGCCGGTCAACACGTCGTAATACGCCAGACGATGGATGTGCTCGGCGTTGCGCTTTTGCTCGCTGAGATCGTAAAACACGCCGATGTAATGGAGCAAGCGGCCGTCCGCCGCCCGCACCACCGAGATGCTCTGCCAAAGCGGCACCACGCCGCCGTCGCGGCGGCGATCCCAAATCTCGCCCTGCCATTTGCCGTCGCGTTCCAGAGTCCGCCATAAATTTCGATAAAAGTGCGCGTCCTGATTGCCGGATTTCAACAACCTGGCCTTATGCCCCAACACTTCCGGCGGCGCGTAACCCAGGATTTCCGAAAACGCCCGATTCACCTTGATGATGCGGGTCTTGGCGTCGGTAATCATGATGCCGTTCAAGCTGTTGTCGAACACGCTGGCCGCCAGTTCCTGCTCGGACTCGGCATCGCGCTGCGCGGTAATATCCTGCACCGTGCCGAACGAACGCAACGGCCGGCCATCGCTGTCGTAATGCGTGACGCAGCGCTCGTGCACCCATTTGATTCGGTCGCCGGCCAACAACAAGCGGTGATCGATCGAAAATGCGCACGGCGAGCGCAGGGAATCGGCGTAGGCCTGGTCCACCGCGCCCCGGTCGTCCGGGTGCACCAAGGCCAGAAATGCTTGATAGTTGGTCGGCGCCCGCGCGGCGTCCAGCTCGAATATCCGGCACACTTCCTCGGACCAGATCAAGCGGTCCGACGCCAAATCCAGCTCCCAATGTCCCAGCTGGGCGATGTGCTGAGCTTCCTTGAGCAGACTTTCGCTGCGCCGCAAGCGGTTTTGCTGATTTTTCAACGCGCTGATGTCGGTCGCGCAAATCACCGCCCCCTCTTCCTTGCCTTGCGGGCTGTGCAACAAACTCGCTTCCACCCAATAATCGCGGAAGGCGCCGCCTTGATCGGCCAGACGGTGCTCGGCCGCGTAACCGCCGGCGCGGCGCACCGTCTCGAACAGCGGCGAATACACCGGCCAAGGCAGTTCCGGCAAATGGTCCATCAAGGTTTGCAATTCGTCGGGAAACAGCCATTCGTCCAGGACTCGGCCCTCGATCGCCGCCGGCTGCTCGCCCATTGCTTCGACGCAACGCCGATTGATCTGACTGATTCGGCCTTCCGGTCCCAATACAATCACCAACGCGCCGGTGGTGTCCATCACCCGCTGGGTAAAATTGGTCTGCGTAAGTTGGCGCAGATTGGCGGCCCGCAGCGCGCTACTTTGCGTCTCCAACGCCCGCAGCATCGTGTCGGTTTGCTCCGCGCCCTTCACCATTTGTTTTTCCAGCGCCGAATTCGCCAGACGCAACGCGGCCAACTCCAGCTTCAGGCGATCCAATTCGCCCTGCAAATCCAGCTCAGTCATCGCCGGCTCCGATATAAGCCCGAATCAGCGCGACGGCCGGTGCCACGGCGGCCGCGACCGGCGCCGACAAACCCGGCCGAAACGCCGACACTTCGGCGGCTTCGACCGCGACGATACGGATGCGCGGCGGCGGCTCCGGCATCGCTTGCAAGGCTTGCAACACATAGCCGACGCCGCTGCCGTGCCCGGCCTGAGGGGTCTCGGCCAGCACGTCGCCCGGCGCCAGTTCCCGCAAGCGGCCCGGCTCGGCGCCCGGCGCCAAACTGTCGACGATAATGGCTTCACCGCAATCCCGAAACAACAGCAGCGCGTTCAAGCCCGACGTACCGGCGTCGAATACCCGCCAACCGGCCGGCAACGCAGCTTTACTCAAGCGCGAATATACCGCCGCGCCGAAGCCGTCGTCGCCGTGCAGCGGATTGCCGAAACAGACGATATGTGACATCAACGCCACCATCAAGGCAGAAAACGCCAGCGCCGGCCGGTGTCCAGCATATGCACCGTGCAAACCAAACAAGGATCGTGAGACCGGATCACATGGCCGATTTCGACCGGATCGTCAGGATCGGCCACGCTCAGACCCACCAGACTTTGCTCCCAGTGGCCGGGAAGCCCGGCACTGTCGCGCGGCGAGGCGTTCCAGGCCGTCGGCGTGACGATCTGATATTTTTCGATCACGCCGTCGCGTATCCGCAGCCAATGCCCCAGCGCCCCGCGCGCGGCCATGATTAGGCCGTACCCTTCACCGTCGATTTCGGCATGCTTGGCCGGATTGGCGATATGCGGCTCGCCGAGATGCTCGGCCAATTCTTGCAAGTGCCGTTCGGCCTGCGCCAATTCGTAAGCGATGCGGCGAACCCTGGCGAATTGCCGCAACCAGGCGTTGCCGCCCTCGGTCGCGTAAAGATCGGCGATTAACGCGTCGCCGCCGATCAGCAATTCGGCCAGCGGGCCGGTTTGCACGACTTTGTCGGCGTAGCGCGGCGCTTTCGCCCAGGTGTAGCGATCGCTGCCGGGTTGATAATCCGGAACCGTTTCGCCTTGCCAAGGGTGGCGGCCGCCCGGATAGGGCCGAAACCAGGAGTGGCGGACGTGCTCGTTAATCAGCGCTTGGTCGAGTTCGGCGATACGCCCGGTATCGCCGTCATAAAAACCGCCCGGCACCAGTCTGGCGCTATGCGGCGCATCCCAGTGGGCCGGATCGCACCAAGCGCCGAAACTGATCATGTGCGGCGTACCGGGCGCCATCCGTTGCAAACGCAGGTCGCGCGCGCAACGGCTCAACAAACCCAGCGCGCTGCCGGCATGCGCCGGCCGTTCCAGCCACTCGAAATAGCCGGCGGCGCTATCCAGCGCCAGCCATTCGTCCAGCGGCGCTCCAATGACGGCACGCTCGTACCAGTCGCGCACCTCGGCGAAGATGGTCCGGCAGGCCAGCAGTCGGCGGGCATCGGCCGGCGAGGTGACGCCGCCCGGCATCATGTAAGACGAATGCGGCCATTGCCCACCGAAATGGGCGACGACTTCGACCACCCGCCGAGTCATTGCCAGGGTTTCCCGGTGCACGTTGCCGACGAACGGCGCGAACGCGGCCTCAGCCGCCGCGAACCAGGGCCGGTCGTGGTAGCGGGCGTTGCGGAAATCCGGCGCGAAAAACAAGAAGGTTTGACGCAAATCGTTTTGGATGCCTTCCGCGATCAGACAGAGGTTGCGTATCCGGGTGGCATTGGCCGGCACCGGCAGCCGCCAAGCATGTTCCAAGGCCAACACCGCCGCGTACAAATGCGCGGTGCCGCAAATCCCGCAGACCCTGGGTGTGAGCACCAGCGCATCGCGCGGACTACGCCCAACCAAAATTTGCTCGAAGCCGCGGTACAGCGTGCCGACCGTGCGCGCTTCCACGACAACGCCGTCTTCCAGACTCAGCGCCAGTTCCAGATCGCCCTCGACCCGGTTCAAATTGACGTTCAATTCGATCCGCGCCATCAGACGTCCATGTCCTTGCCCTCGACCCGCGCCGGCGCGGCCGCCCTGGCCAGATTCTTGTAGGCCATGTAGCGGGCCCGTTCCACGCCCATCGGCAGCCGTACTGGGATGTCGCCGATTTTTTCGGTGCTGAACAAATCGACTTCGCGCGGAAAATCCGGCGAAGTGCAGCCGAAACACGGCACGCCGGCGCGGGTTTTGCTGTTCACGCCGTTCCATAAGTCGCTGTTGCACACCGCCTGCGTCATCGGCCCCTGGCAACCGAGATTAAAAAACAGACAAGCCTTGCCGCCGAATTCGGAATCTTCGATGTCGTATTCGTGGTATTCGTTGCGAGTGCAGCCCTGATGCACGACGGTATTGAAAAAAGCCAACGGCCGATTCAACTCGTCCAGCGGCAAGGCCATGCCGGCCGCCAACCAGGCCAGGGTTTGCGTCATCGTATGCGGATGGGCCGGACATCCGGCCAGATTGACGACCGGCCAACCGCGTCGCGAGCGCCATTCCGCCGGCAACAGACCGCTCGGCAAATCGCGGTCGAATTGCAAACCGATACAGTCGCTGGGATTGGGCGCCGCGGCATGCACGCCGCCGAAGGCCGCGCACGTTCCCATCGCCACGACGACGCCGGCGCGCTGAGCCAGTTCGCGGACGATCTCCATCCGCGCTCGTCCCCGATAACTGTCGTACAGGCCGGTGCCGCGCGGCGCCGTGACGATACTACCTTCCACGCACAAAATATCCAGCGGCCGTTCTCCGGCGCCTATGGCTGCAATCAGACGGTCGTGCTCGCGCATCGACGCGCTGGACAGGGATGGATGCCAGAGCAGCTCGACGCCGTGCGCCGCGAACAGTTGCTCGATGCTGGGCGACTGGGCGCTGAGTATCGCCAGCGATTCGCCGCCGCATGCACCGGTTTGTAACCAAAATAACGTTGCCACCACCACTCCCGAGAACCGTGTTGGTCGCATTGTATTGAAATTGGCTCTGATCGGCCAATTTCAAGCAAGCGGCCGATACGTCACCCGGCATTCGCTACCGTGCCGATGCGCGCTCGAGCCTCCCCAGGTCGCTGCCGCACCGACGATGGACGGATTGCAGCCGCGACCATTGGGGTAAGCGCCGCCTACCCCGTCCCGTGCAAAGTTGGTCCAACCGCCGGCTAACGCCGGGTCGCGTCGTATTGCTGGCCGTCGTCGGTCACCGCGCTGCCGCGCGTCGGCGGCACCATCACGCTGACCGTGCCTTGGCAGGACAAGCTGGCGTAGCTGGCGGTAAAAGCGACCCGATAGGTCCGACCATTGCCGCTAAAGGCCTGGTTTTTCGGCTGTTGGCCCTGGCGCTCCGCACGTAACTGCAACACATCCAGCGCCAGCGGTTTTTTCGCGCTGCGTTTGGTGCGGGTGATTTTGGCGTCCGGACTGGTTTTATCCTTCAGCGCCGGGTTTTTCAGCGGTTCGTCCTGGGTTACCGTATCGATACGCAAATCGTAATTCGGTTTGGCGGTATTAATTCCCGGACCGGTAATGCCCTGAACCTGCACTTTTTGCATCGCGCCGTTCGGCGACCACAAATAGGTTTTGCTGGGCCGGGCTTGCGAGCAATCCAGCAAACCGTCGTCGTTATTGACGACCACATCGACGCTGGCTTCCGCCGAAGCCGGATTATCGGCATCGTCGGTCACGGTCAGTTTGAAACTCAAGGTTTCCGAACCGCTGGCCAGCCACGGCGCGGTGAAACTGGCGGTCGCGGTTTGCGGGTTATGCAGGGTGACGGCGGTGCCGCCGGTCTGCTCCCATTGATAGCTCAAGCCGTCGCCGTCGGCATCGCTGGCGCTGCCGGCCAAGGTCACCAGACCGGCTTCGGCCACCGATTGATCGTCGCCGGCATCGACGCTGGGCGACCGATTGCCCGGCGGAGGATTTTGATTGCCGGCGTTGACGGTGATCGTCACGGTATCGGGATCGCTTTGCAGACTGCCGTCGCTGACCGTCAACGCGAACACCAGCGTGCCGGCCGTGGCCGGCGCGGTAAAAGTGGGCCGTTGCGCGGTGGCGCTGGACAGCGTCACCGTCTCGCCGGACAACTGTGTCCATTGATATGCGGCGATCGTGTCGCTGTCGGGATCGCTGCTGGCGCTGCCATCCAGTTGCAGAGTGGCGCCGGCATCGACCGCGGCGTCGCTGCCGGCGTTGGCCAACGGCGCGTGGTTGACGGTCGGCACGCCGGCGGCGATGACCACGGTCGGCACCGATTCTATCGTCTCGCCGCCGGTCAGGTTGGGCAAGCTGCGAACCTTGACCGCCGCCAGTATCGTCGGCGCGCCGGCATCGGCGGTGCCGCCGCGAATCGCGGCCACCAGTTTATCGACGGTTAACGGACTCGGCAGACTTTCATCGTTCTGAAACTGCACGTGGCCGGTCTCGCCGACCGCCAAGCGGGCGCCCAAGCTGCTCGGCGTCTCGGAACGCGGAAAACCCAGCTCGCTGGTAAAGGTAAAGCCATCGACGGTGGCCACGTCTTCCTGCGGCTCCCAGCGGTCGGATTGGGCGCTGTCGTCGCTGAATTGTTCGACCACGATGCCGGGCAATTCCGGCGCGGTGTAGTCGAAGGCCAGCAGCAGCCCGGATAAATAACTGGTGGCACCGACGCCCGGCACCAGATTGGAAGCGACGTTGGTCAGGCGCAAATCGACGGCCGGCAAGCCGTTCGAATCGATGACATCCTCGAAATGGGCGGTGGCGATGGTCTGGCCGGTGCCGGCGGTCGGCGTCAGCCGGTAATTGAAGACCAGGTCCAGCGTCGCGGCTGGCGCCGCGCCGCCGAACAACGCGCCGCCGACCAACAGGGTCGAAACGATTTTTTTCATACAGTCTCCGCGCAACTTTTAAAATTTCAACCGCAGTCCGACCCAGGCGCCGAACGGCGCGCCCGGTCCCAGGAAACGCGGATTGCTGTAATTTTGAAAACCGGGCAATTCGTTGGCTTCGCCCAGCATGCCGAACGATTCGTAGTCGGTGTCGAACACGTTTTCCATGATCAAAAAGGTCGCCAGATTCGGCGTCCACTGATAATTGGCGTGCAGATTCATCACGAAATAGGGATCGGTTTCGCCCAGGAAATTGCCTTCGTCGCCGCGCAGGAATTGGCCTGAGTTGAACAAGCCGTCGCCGCCCACGGTCAGCGCGGTGGTCACCGGCACGGTCAGTCCCAATTTCAGACTGTGTTGCGGGATGCCCGGCATTCGGTCGCCTTTTTGGACGGGTATCACCGCGCTGTATTCGCCGTTGTCGCCGAAGGTTTCTATCCGATTCGGATGCGTCGGGCTGCTGACGAAGAAATTGTTCTGGAAGGTGGCGTCAACGAAGCTGTAACGCAGATACCAGCGCCAATCCTCGCGGAACACGCCGGACAAGCCGGCTTCCATGCCGACCCGGCGGGTATCGCCGACATTCGAGAAAAACCCGACGTTGGACGTCGCGCCGCCGGTGGATTGGAAAATGATGTCGTTTTTATTGATGGTATGGAAAAACCCGACGTTCCAGGCCGTGTCCTGGTCGAGTTGGCCGCGAAATCCAGCCTCGAAGCTTTCGGCGACGACTTGCTGCAAATGCGGGTCGGCCAGGAAGGCGTTCGGCAGCCGACACTCGGCGTTCGGATCGGAACAAGCCAGTTCGACAATGGTCGGCGCCCGCGCCGATTCGCTGTAACCGCCGTAAACGCCCAGTTTGTCGTTGACCTTCCAGGTCAAGCCGGCCGACGGGTTGAAACGGCTGTAGCCATGGTTGTCGTTCAACTCCGGACTGTTGCCCAAACCGTCGAGCAAGCGAATCACGGTGTCGTTAAAGCGGCCGCCGAAGCTCAGGGTCACGGCATCGGTCAAATCCAGCGCATCGTTGAAGAAGGCCGACCAAGTCGTGGTGCCGCCTTTCAGGCCGGTGGCGTCGTCCGGAATGAAAATGCCGGAGCGGCTGGTACTGCGGTCGCCCAGCAAGCGGACGATTTCCACCTGCGAGCCGTAGTTGACGATACCCCGGTTGTAACCGAAACCGGTAATCAACTGATTGTTCAAGCCGAACAGTTTGTGCTGAAACGTAGCTTGACCGGTGGCGCCGAAGCTCTTTTGCTTACGGGTGCTGATGTTATTGATCGCGTTCAAAGGCTGGTCCGGATTGTCGTAACCGACCGGATTGCCGTTTTGGTCGCGGACGATCCATTGCGACAGGATGTCGGAACCGGCCATGCCGGCGATGTCGTCCGGACAGTCGCCCGGCTCGGCGGTTTCCCGAGCAATGCCCTGGCTGGTCAGGAAGGACCAGAAACTGTCGCCGCTGTAACCGTCGCTGCCCGGAAACAGCGGGTAGGCCGGCAAGCCGTCGAGATTGCGGTCGTACAGCGCGCCGGCTTCGGAACAATCGATGTAGGCGGTATCGTCGCCGTTGAAGGATCGCGTCACGGTATCGCGGTAAAACGCGTTACCGGCCAGTTGCACCTTATCGTTCAGCCAATGGGTACCTTCCAGCGTGAAAAACTTCATGTCGTTTTCGGTGCGGTCGGGCGACGTGAAAATCGCCGAGCGGTTGTCGCGCAACAATTCGGTCGGTACCGCGCCGTTGCCGATCAAGTCGCTGTTGCCGTACAAGGCGCTGAAATCCAGCGACGATTTGTCCGAACGCCAGCCCAGCGAACCGTAGACATTGATGGCCTCGGACGGCGAGGAATCCCGCCAGCCGTCCTCGGCGAAGCGCCGCACATTCACGAAATACCCCAGACTGCCGTCGTTGCCGCCGCTTTCGGCCGACACCACGTTGCGGCCCCAGGCACCGCCGTAGGCTTCCAGCTCGTGGCCCGGCGAATTGAACCCGTTCTTGGTTTGCAGCGATACCGCGCCGCCCAAGGTATTCAAGCCGAACAAGGGGTTGGCGCCGCTGAACACGTTCATGCTCTTGATCATCGATTCCGGCAACATATCCCAGTTAACGGTGTCGCCGAACGGATCGTTATAGCGCACGCCATTCACGTACACGCTCATCCCCATCGGTAAACCCAGCAACGGCGACGCGGTAAAACCGCGAAAATTCAGGTCCGGTTGCAACGGATTGTTTTGCGCGGCATTCAACGTGACGCTACCGGTGGTGCGATTCATGAACGAGGTCAGATCGCTGGCTTCGGATTGGTCCAAATCACGGTCGGTGGCGGTTTGCACGTTGGCCGGGATTTTAGATTTGTCCAGACCGACCCCATGCACAGGCGTGACATCGACGATTTCGACCGCCTCCAGCGTATCGTCGCCGGCGGCCTCGGGCGGAGCGGCTTCGGCGCCGAACGCCGCGCACAGAAAAACCAGAGCCGCCGGTTTGGCGGAATGCTGCAATTGCTTCATGATCTTCAAGGAAATCGAGGGCCGCGACCGTCGGCGGCGCGACCCGATTGAACGGACGCGCCCGCCGGGGACGCGTCAAACCGAGGACGATTAGCGCTGCCGGCGTTTGCAGATCAAACCGATGCCGGCCAGCGCCGACAGAAATAACGGCAGCGCGGCGGGAACCGGTACCGGAGCAACCGCCAACACATTCAAGCGATACTGGGCTGGATTGCCGCCCGTGGCCGAATTGCCCCAGAATCCGCTGGCGGCAATACCGCGCAAGGCCGGATCGGCGTTGCCGGTGCCGCGCAATTTGATCCAGCCCAGCGCATCCGGTTGTTCCGGATGCAAGGCATTCTCAACGTAGTTGTCGGGATTGAGCAGGTTGGCGACACTGATGCCGGAAAAGCCGGCGCTGTTGTACAAGTCTATCGTGCTGCTGGTGCCGGCCACCAAGGTCTCGGCGGTGAAGTTGTACTCTTGTTCGAAAGCCGGATCGCCGGCCGCCGCGCCCCAACCGTCGATGGCGCCGTCTTCCTGCCACTCGATGCCGCCGCTTAAACCGCTGGAAGTGACCGGCGCCAGATTGACGCCGCCGACATAACTCCAATGTTGGTTATTGAATTCGTAACCGTTGTCGGTGGAGGTACCGGGGAAATTGAGTTCGAACGAGGAAATCCAAACTTTGGTACCGGCCGCGCCGCTGGCAAATTGCGCCAGGTCGCCGGCGGTCAATTGCACGCGCACGCCGCCGTAGCCGGCGCCGTTCAAACCCAAATCGGCCAAATCGGTGACGGTGATGCTCGCGACGTTGGCGACGCCACTGCCGCCGTACAGATTGGTGGCTATGTAATTAAAGTTCAGGGAGGTAGTCGCGGCGGACGCGGCGGACAGGTTCAACAGGGTTGCGCCGGCAAGCAGCCAGGATTTTTGCAAAAGCTTCATGGTCGTTATTATTTTTATCGAGGTTAAGGAGAACATCGAACATTAGCCGCCGCGCCGGCGCCGGGCTGGAGCAAAGCCCGACGCCGGCGCGGTGCTAACGAACGATCATCAGGCGCGGCGGCGGCGTTGCAACAGCCCAGCGCCGGCCAGCGCGGATGCAAACAGCGGTAAAGCCGCCGGTACCGGTACCGGTGTGGTGGTCGGTTCGTCCGCGCCAACCACCAGCGTGGCCACCGACTCGATGTTTTCGCCGCCGGTGATCGCGCCCAGACTGCGGACTTTGATCGCGGCCATGATGTCGGGAATAGACGCGTCGGCCGAATCGCCGCGCAGCGCTTCGACCAGCGCCGCGACGGTTAAGTCGCCCTGCTCCAGTCCGGTGTCCCACCAGAACTGAATGTGGGCGCTGTCGCCGACTCGCAAGCTGGCCAGACTGGTCGAGGAAGACGGATTCGAGGTGCCTTTCGGGAAACCCAATTCGCTGGTGAAAGTAAAGCCGTCGACGGTGGCAACGTCTTCTTGCGGCTCCCAGCGGTCGGACTGCGCGCTGTCGCCGTCGAATTGCTCGATAATGATGTTGGGCAATTCCTCGTCGGCAAAATTAAAAGCCAGCAACAGACCGGAAATGTAACTGGTGGAACCGACGCCCGGTACCAAATCCGACGCGACGTTGGTCAGGGTCAGGTCGATGCCTTTAAACCCGGTGCTGGTAATCACGTCTTCGAAATGAGCGGTGGCGATCGTGGTACCCAACGCGCCGGCACCCGGCGTCATGCGGTAATTGAAATCCAGATCCAGCGTGGCCGCCGCCGCGCCTTGACTCAGCGCGAATCCAACGCCCAACGCCAACAATTTAACGGCGTGGTTCAACGACTTGGGTAGGTAACTCATGTTGCGTCCTTTTTCCGAGATTAATAAAGAAAATTTCTCGGATATTCTCGGGAAGCGGCGCGAAATGGCTTAGGGAATTTTTCCCGGTAATCACGGGAATGCTTCCTGTTGTTAAATTTCGTTAATGCCTGGGCAGTTAGCGTGGAAAAAGCCTGCTAGGTGATTGAAGGTTCAGCCTCGCTTGCAGTCGCCACTCTGTCGCCAAGCACTCCGATCCCGCCGCGCGCCGACAGCAAGGACTGAATGACGCTACGATCCAGCGACCCGAGCTGGCGGCATCCTTGCCGGCGATACCCGCCGAGTATCTGGATGCGGCAGATCTTCGGCCACGGGTTCCGTTAAATTTACCGGCAAAGCTCGAGCTAGATTAAGCAAAGTGGATTGGCTGGTTGCAAGTAAGAGTGGCCAGTAGATTGAGTTTTCCAATGAACGCTTATCGGCGACAGGCTGAAGCTGCGATTGTGGAACCGGGCTGGGTTCAACGATAATGAAACCCAGCCAGACACCAGTAAAGCTGGGTTTCATCGCCGCCACTCAACCCAGCCTGGGGTCTGCGTCTTCCGACGCAATGAACCTCGCCGATTGCTTCAGCACTCGCGATTTCGCCGGACGCTTTAGCTATTGCACACGGCGGCCAACACAACGAGGTCATAAAATGTATTACTCCAATATGTACGAATACGGCGTCCACAACAACACGGTCGGAGTGACCGGATTTGTTACCTGTATCGGTGTCGTGTTCGTAACCAACCAGCAGCTATACGCCATCCACATTCCTCAAACGCCGGCAAGATATGCCGATGCACACCGGGAATTCGGAAATTTCATCGCGCGCACCGAGGGGCCTAGAGTGCAAGGCGATATCCTGGTGTTCTCCAACAGCCCGCAGAGAGCGGACGTCGTCAATGAGTTGCGGCCTTTGATCGGCGCCTTGAATGTGAATACGAGTACGCTTTACCGGCTGAATGGCCCCGGGCTCAATAACGCGGCTAATGCCGCCGCGGTCCAGGTAGACCGGGTGGTTGCGGGTGTGGCCGGCTTCGGCGTGAGCGTGAAGTACGAAGTCAATAACAACATCGCCTGGGTTGCCGGGGGTACCGCGCCGAGCGGCAGATATGCTCCAGGGGGACTAGGCGGGGGTGTCGTCCCTAATGTAGCGGCCAACTGGACCAACGTGACCGCGCTCAATAGCCAAATATCCAACCCCTGGTAATACGGCTGCTCCCCAAGTTTCGGACTTGGGGAGCATTTCCCGACACACTTCGCCCAACCAAACAATTCATCGTTTCAGACGAAAAAACGTTAGCGGAGTACGCGCAAATAGCCATTAGTTTTTCGCCAGTCCGGCAATATGTGTTGCTAGGGGCTGTTGCCCTTTTGAAAAAGCGCGACAGCCTTCTTTTTTCAATGCACGGCAGTTTTACTGTATTTGCTACATCGAAAATAAACCCTTTGACGGGGCTCGATCGCAGCGTTGGATTAAGAAAAATGGTAAGGGAAAAAATGATAGGTAGTTTAATCCCCTCGCCCTGCCCTCTCCCGCAAGGAGAGGGTTCTGTTTTGATTTTTACGGCAGCCTCTTGATGGGAAAAAAACCGGCCTCGCATGACATTCGTTGCCGGTCCCG